>JBEKCX010000693.1:0-4400 GCA_050014655.1 Occallatibacter sp.
TTGCTGGCATCGGGAGATTTGTACAAAGAGATCGCCGAAACGCTGGGGATCAGCATTACGACGGTCAATGCGCATATTCGGCGGATTTACGAGAAACTGCATGTGCGCTCGCGGGGACAGGCGGTGGCTAAATTTGCCCACATCAACGAGACCTCGGGCCACCGTCGGCCGTTGACAGTGCCTCGTTAGTTTTAACGACGCAGATTTTGCTCACATTGAAAAAAACGCGTGCTAAAGTATGTGCATGAAATCCAACCGTTTGAGCAAGGGTGATCGCGTTTGCGCGGGGCGTTTGGAGGGGAGCCGGGTTTTTATGGATGTGGGCGGCAAGAGGTTTGCCGGTCAAGCGGTTGAACCCAGAACATCAATGGAGCTGCGATTCATCACCTGTTCCAATCAATTGAACTCATAAAACCAGAACCCAAAACGTATGAAAAGAATACTATTGACCGTTGCTTTGTCAGCATTCGCCAGCGTTGCCAGCGCGCAACAACTCGGCGGCTCTGACTTGGGCCAAACCGCCCCGACTCCCGGCGCGAATGACATCTCCCAGTTGCTGACCACCGGGGACACGGTTGCGTTGCCGGATTCCGGCCCGATCAACAGTTTTTATGATAATACAACGGACAGCGCGGGATCAGTGGGCAGTTCATTCACGACCGGAGCCAATGCCAGCGGCTATACGATGACCAGTCTGGCGCTGAAATTTGGAGGCGGCCAGCCCGTGGGTTATGCGGGTGGGGCCGACACGACGCTGGACCCTGGGTGGACCATTACGCTCTATCAGTTGAGCGGCACAGGGAACACCAACGCAACGGGGATTTATACCAACACTGTGGGGACGCTTGCGGGGACAGCCAACACCGGGGGAGACTGGATCCAGATTACTGGTTTCAGTCAAAAACTGCTGGCAAACACCGTTTATGCCTGGACGATTCTTAGCAGCGGCTATGACGACATGGGCTGGGCGACCAACAAGCCTTATACGGGCGGGGCGATTTGCCAGATTCCGCCCGCCGGCGGGCTTGTGACCTACGCCCCGGACAACGCCAGCGCGACGTTTGATGTGGGGTTGGCGGTGGGCACGCCGCAGTTGGGAGGGGCTGACTTGGGTTCCACCGCACCGACGCCGGGCTCGTCCGACGTGGCGCAGTTGCTGACCACCGGGGACACGACGGCGTTGAACGGCCCCGGCCCGCTGAATGCTTTTTACGACAATACGGCCATTGGAACTCATAGCAGCACCGGATATGTGGGCAGTTCCTTTACCACTGGAGGCAATCCCGGCGGGTATGTGATGGGCAGTCTGGCCCTGAAATTTGGCGGCGGGCAGCCGGTGGGTTATGCGGGCGGGGCCGATACCACGCTGGATCCGGGGTGGATCATCAGCATCTATCAGTTGAGCGGCACAGGGAACACCAACGCAACGGGGCTTTATACCAATACGGTTGGCCAGCTTGCTGGGAAAGCCAACACCGGGGGAGACTGGGTTAAAATTACTGGTTTCAGTCAGAAACTGCTGCCAAGCACCGTTTATGCGTGGACCATTTTTAGCAGCGGCTATGACGACATGGCCTATGCCACCGGCACGCCTTATGCGGGCGGGGCGATTTGCGAGATACCACCCGGCGGCGGGGCTGTTACCTACTACCCGACTGTGGCCGACAGCGCCACGTTTGATGTGGGATTGACACCCATCGTTCTGCCCTTGGGAGGGGTAGATTTGGGTTCCACCGCACCGACGCCTGGTCCCGCCGACGCGGCCCAGTTGCTGACGACCGGGGACACAACGGCATTGAACGGCCCCGGCCCGCTGAATGCTTTTTACGATAATACGGCCATTGGCAGTCACAGCAGCACGGGATATGTGGGCAGTTCCTTTACGACCGGATCCAACCCCGGTGGCTATACGCTGTCGAGCCTGGCGCTGAAATTTGGCGGCGGGAGTCCGGTCGGGTATGCCGGCGGGGCCGATACCACGCTGGACCCAGGATGGATCATCTCCCTCTATGAGTTAAGCGGCACCGGGGCGACCACCGCCACGCCTATCTATACCAATACGGTTGGCCAGCTTGCGGGGACAGTCAACACCGGGGCCGACTGGGTTGATCTGACTGGTTTTTACGGAATCAGTCTGCTGCCAAACACGGTTTATGCCTGGACGATTTTTAGCACCGGCTATGACGACATGGCGTATGCGACCGGCACACCTTATGCGGGAGGGGCGATTTGCGAGATACCACCCGGCGGCGGGGCGGTGACCTACTACCCGACGGTGGCCGACAGCGCCACCTTTGATGTGGGCTTGACTCTTGCGGGTTATCCCTCGGCGGGCGCGGCGACGGCCTCTCCCAATCCTTGCTATGCTCTGTCCCCGATCTTGTTGTCCGACACGGCGTCCGGTCCGGGCACACTGACGTATCAGTGGCAGACGAACAGCGACCTGTCGGGCGCTTTAGGCGGGACATGGGTGAATATCCCCAACGCGACAAACTTGACGCTGACAATAACCCCGCCGAATACAGACGTCGGGACGCTTGATTTTCAGTTCATCGTGAGCAATGCCGCCGGATCGGCCACCAACGGGCCCATCGCCCTAGTGGTCAACGCAGCGCAGGCGCCAGCCAGTTCCACTGGCGTGACACCGGCCAGCGTGCAGACGTACGTGGGCGCCACGCTGTCATTTTCGGATACGAGCTTTGTGGGCACGACGCCCATTACCTATCAGTGGCAGGTCAATACGGGCAGCGGCTACGCGAACATACCGAGCACACAGAATCCGAGCGCGACCAATACCACGCTGAACTTGACCAATGTGCAATTGAGCGGCACCTACCAGTTGGTGGCGACGAGCTCGCAGGGATCGGCAAATGACAGCTCGATTCAAGTTGGCACGCTGACGCTGCTGACCCCGCCGGCGCTTCCGACTTCAACAAGCCCCATCCAAAATGTGCCCTACGTGGAACTGACCAACGGTCCGTGGGCTTATTGGCGCTTGCAGGAAACGGCCAATCCACAAAGCGCTCCGCCGGCAGTGGTGGCTTATGATTATTCAGGGAACGGCTTCTTCGCCACCTACGGTAACGAAATGTCGGACGGCGCCACCGGCCCGACGCCGCCGGTGTATCCAGGCTTCAGTTCGAGCGAAGTTGCGGCGCAGCCCTATTCGGCCCTGCCGAACGGGTACCTGACGGTGCCCCCATTGAATCTGACCTCAACCAATGTCACATTTTTGGCGTGGATCAACCCCGCCGCAGCCCAGAACGCGTCCACGGGCCTGTTCTTTAACCGCAACGGCTCCGATGCGGCCGGCTTTGGGTTCAATGGGACGCTGAATCCAAATGGGAATAAAATGCCTTGCTTGGGATTTACATGGGACAACAACTCTTCAGCCACTTGGAGCTGGAATTCCGGTCTATTTCCTGTGGTTGGTGATTGGTCGTTGGTGGCTTATGTCGTCACACCCAGCAACGTGACCGCTTACCTGTACTTTGTGGACACCACCGTGAGTCCGAACACGACCAACTATTTTCAAAGCACCAAGGCCCTTGCCAACACCTTGGAAACCTTCAGCACGAACACCATTTATATTGGCGCGGATACGCAGCAGACGAGCGGCCGCACCTTCAACGGCTCCATCGCGGAAGTGGCGCTGTATCAAAAGGCTTTGAGCGCGAATGAAGTGCAGCAAATATTCCTGACTTCCATCAACTCCAAGACCGCGCCGGCGACGGCGCCGACCGCGCTGCCGACCGCGTCGGTGTTTGGTGGAGAGTCGTTCACGTTCGACGGCACCGCCGGGGGCACCTCGCCCATCAGCTACCAATGGAAGTGTTCCACCAGCAGCGGCGGCCCGTTTACCAATGTTCCGAGCAACCAAAATTACAGCAGCCCGACTAATGCCACGCTGACCATTAGTAACGCCACGGTGACTAATGCGTTGTATTATGAAGTTGTGGCGAGCAACAGTGTGGCTGTGAGCACCAGCGGCCAGGGATCCCTTGCGGTGACTCCGATTCCCACCGGTCTGTGGACCTTGAACCTGCAAGTGACCAATGATACCCTGAGCTTCGCCACTTCCACGAGCGGCGGCGGCAGCTATAGCGGCCCCGGAGTCCTGGGGACTGGAACGTATTGGAACGCGTTTGTGAACAATGCGGGAGCGTTTGCGAGCGCCACTTTCTCCACCGTGACCGACTTGGAGTCCGATGGCGTGACCGACTCGGGCATTTACGCCACCGTGTATGGACAGGATGACTCGACCTTGATCGTGCCGGCCGCTTCCGGCAGCCTCTCAACCCTGCTGGATCAATTCCTGTATATTCCAACCACCCTGACGTTCACCGGGGTGCCGGATGGCACTTATAACCTGCTGATCCTCGGGGTCAACGGGGGATTCA
>JBEKCX010000694.1:0-22664 GCA_050014655.1 Occallatibacter sp.
TTCGAGGTTCTGAAATTTGATTTTTTCAAAAGCTCCTGACTTTGCATATCCGAGTCGCAACAATCGCTTGGACAGGAATTGATAGCTCACCACTGCGTTGCAGGTGCGCTTGAGTCGTACAACATCCTCTGGAGTACAACTCCCCGATTGAATGCCCAGCGCATCAACACACGCAACAAACTCATCTTCCGGATAAATAAACTCCGCCGCGAAAACCTCAGCTGCTATCTCGATAGCTTCGTTGGCGTTGTAATCTCCGCACTTCAAACGACCATCCTGAATCAACTCCCGATCCAGAAAATGATGCTTTAGCTCGTGTGCCAGAGAAAAGAGTGTGGGCTCCCGAGGCATACCGCTCTTGATTGCCACGGAGGCGTCGCCGTCAGCAAACATATATACGGCGCGAATCTTGGAACCGAAACTCCATTTGTCGATCTTGACACCCTCGGATTTATAAATGCGGCGGATGACCGGTAAATTCAAAGCACTCGTGGAAACCGAGTGTTCTATTCTCTTCGCCTTAGCAAGCTCTATGACGGCGTCGTACTTGGCCACGGTTATCCCTTTTTGGATTTCTTAGAATCCTCAAGACTCTTTCGGGCTTTTCTAAACTGAGCATACCTCGTGATCTCGTCTAAATCGTTGTCATCGAGGTCCCCGGTCGCGCTCATTAGCGCTTGCAAGCGGGCACCGGTCTCAATGTTAGGGAAGAAAACGGCTAGTGAAACACCGAAATATCTGGCGATCTTTTCCAAATCCTCGACTGATGGCTTGTATGTTGCTGTTTCCCAACGAGATACCGTGTTTGGTGTGGTTTTTAGTGCCCCTGCCAATGTTTCTTGGCTAATGACCTTTCCCAGCTGATGCATTCGCATTTCTCGGATTTTTTCCCCAATTTGGCGGTAAATCCCCATTTTATTCCTTTCGGAGGACGAGTTTGTCCTTATGGTGTTGACAGGTCGTCCTGCGTTTTATATGATTCCTGTATCAGGATACCGTTGTCCTGCTATTAAGTCAACTATTTGTAAATAAAGGAGAACCATGACAACTACCCCAGGGGACAACGATCATCCCATTGAAAAGATCGAAGCAATCGTCGAAATCGAACGTTTCGGCAAACCCATTGAAAAGGTCACCGTTGAGTTCAATGGAATAATAGACCATCCCGAGCTGGCTCGGAAGATCGCTGAGGTCCTGGATTTGGAGGCTGAAGAAATCGCGGCTGCTCTTGCTGAACCCGCGCACTTTCAGCACGACCGGCACCACGGGCATCTCAAGTTGGGTTGCATTGACCTCCACTTCGAGAGCGAAGCGCACCAGCACCACTTTTTGCCTTCGGCGAAGTGGGAGCGCGTACATCGTTGGGGCTGTAAGAAGTTCAAGATCGCCAGCGATGCTTGTACCAATCTGGAACTTCACAGTGGCAGTCCTGAGGGGCCAGCGCTGAATGAAGCGAAAAAGATCGGGCATCACGAAGGGTGCATGACGGTATGGCTAGTGAAGCCTGGGCCTGAAAGGAATGGCTAATGCACAGTCTAGATGAGGACCTTGCTTCGCCGGAATTCCTGCATGGGGTTACCCAAGGGTTCTGGAGCGAACCGGAGCGTGTGGGCGACTTGGTGTACATAACCCTACATGCTCCGGACACAAGGTCATTCTTGGCACAACTTGATTGTTCCTCTTATTGGGAACAACCCATTCGATGCTTATTCGTGAATCCGCAAACCAGAAAGGTCGATCTGGCAGCATGGCCGGACGGAAACGCAGAATTTGAAAAGTGGATAAAGTTCAGAGCAAACCCACAATTCATCTGTTGGGATCAAGATCGAGGTGGAATTGATACCGGCCGGCATACAGATTGGCAAGGACACAAAAAATGGCAAAGCAAAGAAAATCAGGTCGCCGCCCATTTGGATTTCCTGAGAAAAATGCTGCATCTCAAATCCAACGGCTACAACCGGAAGAAATAAAGAATGATCGCCTCTTCATAAGCCGCGTCTTGTTGACACGGACGGTAGTAGGGCTTCGAACTCGTAGCGAAGGGTGGCGCGAAAGCGGCGCAATATGGATCGGGCACTTGACCGATGCAGATTCAATCGTCGAGGACGTGCTTTTTTATCATGATCTCTGTGACGACAAAGGCCACAGCCTGTCATTGGAGCTGTCAGAATCAGCGAAGTTTTCACTTTACGCAAACCTGGCCTCACAGGGCAAGAAGTTGGTGGGAATGATCCATACTCATCCGAGGGATTGGGTTGGGCTCAGCATGATTGATCAAGCTAATCAACTGTGTTCACGGATTGGGTTTTGGTCACTGGTGTTACCTTACTACGGCACCCGTCCGTGGTCGATAGATTCCACCGGTGTGCATATACGAGTAGACAGAGGCTGGTATAGGTTTAGCCGCACTGACGCGCGGAAGAGGATTGTCACAGAATGACAACCGCGCTTCATAATGACCGAATAGTCAACGGCCTACTGAAGGCGGACATTGGGATGTGTTCTCCAGAGCAGGTCCTCTCCAGACTTTCACAAGATGTCCTAATCAAAGTCGATCCGACACGCTCAGGTAGCGATGATCTATGGCCGTGCATCTGGGCGCTGGCTTCAATTTTAGAGCGCCAATTTTATGGGAACATATATATAGACGCTGGACTTTCGGCCCCATTGGCATCGCCCGTACACCTTGGACCGCGTTGTGTTTTTGTTGGTAAAGGATTTGCTGCCCCCCAATTACAGGTCGGGATTGGAATATCTATTGACGCCGTTGATGAAGCATGGGGCGACACGCGGGGCAACCAGATATTGTATCGATCGCTTGATGATAGCGGCGAATCAGCCAATCCGATAGGAGCATTTGCATTGGCTGGGTATCTTGGATTCGCTGTGCTTGCTTACGCAGCGGGAATACCCCCGTTTCATACTGCTTGGAAGCAGTCTACAATTCAACTCCCGCTATTAGCGCCGACACCCAAGCTTCCGAAAGCGATTGCCATCATGGGCCTCGGTCAAATCGGCCAGGCTTTCCTCTCGCTACACTTCTTTTTGAGCAATCAACAAGCAATGACTGTTCACCTTGTAGATCAAGATTCATTCGAAGACGTGAACTATCGCTCACAAATACTGCTCACTGAGAACTCTACATCCTGGCTGGGCCAGACCAAGGTCGGCGTCATGGCCCAAATATGTGAGGACTGGGGATGGAAGGTAACGAAGGAACAAACACATATCGATTGGCAGTGGAAGAATCGTCTGGGCTCAAAATCAGTCGGGTTTCTTGGATTCGACAATATGGATGCGCGAAGGGCTGGTGTTGAGGGCGGGTTTGCAAGACTCGTGGAATGTGGTGTTGGTTCCGATTTCTCAAAGCCACGTGTTTCTTGGCATTCGCTCCCCCCTGACCGTCAGATTGCGAAAGAGTTATTCGTCGATTCAAAACCGGCGCATTTTTCTATAGATCCCGCTCTGCTCAAATCGTTGGTGGACACACCCGGGGAATGTGGTCGCGTCGAGTTTGAGGGGGTGAGTGCAACTGCACCGTGTTTAGGCGTACTCGCTGTAGCCTTCACATGGATGGAATTGTTGAATTACTCCCACGGTGACAACTCGATTGTGTCGGGCGGTGCCTATGCTTGGAGTCCCCTTCAGCCGCTTCTAAGAGATGTATCCGTTCCATCTTGTTGATTTACATTAAACTCTGTTGAGGCTTGTTGTCATGTGTGGTTTTCAGAAGAAGCCGGTTCCTTCACCTCGTCCTCGGTGTAGTCGGGATACAGTCTTCTGAGAGCTTTCAGGGCTTCCGGGCTCGACTCCTGGTAGCCGAGGGATTGGTCGGGGACGATGGTCGGTTACGGATTTACCGCTTCACTGTACATGATTTAGCAGACTTATAAGAGCCCTTGAGGCCTGCGTTACATATTGACCGTATTCATGGAAGAGGTATGCTGAACTTGATGCAATCACTAACAATCTCATGTCTGAAACCACTTTAACTCGTACATATGAACCCGATGGCATCTGTCGCGTCCTAGCATTGGACGGTGGTGGAGCAAAGGGTTTCTACACGCTTGGCGTATTGAAAGAAATCGAGGCGATGCTCGGCTGTCGCCTATCACATCGATTTGATCTCATATTCGGTACGAGCACGGGCGCAATCATCGCTGCTCTCATTGCACTCGGCTACACCATCGATGAAATCCATGAGCTTTATAAGGCTCATGTCCCTACTGTCATGAAGGAAAGGACACCAAGTCGTAAAACGCAGGCTCTAGCCAAACTTACATCGGAAATATTTGGAGCTAAGAGTTTTGAAGACGTTCAAACCGGCGTAGGTATAGTCGCAGCAAGATGGCTCACCGAACGCCCCATGATCTTTAAAGGAGATATCGCACAGGCTCACGGCTTGAAAGGTACTTTCACTCCGGGATTTGGCGTAAGTATCGCCGACGCTGTTCAGGCTTCGTGTTCCGCTTATCCGTTTTTCGAACGGAAGCACGTCACGACCGCAGCTGGTGACCGGGTGGAGTTGATAGACGGCGGCTACTGTGCGAATAATCCTACTCTTTATGCGATAGCAGACGCCGTGGGAGCCCTCGGCAAGGAGCGCGCCAATATACGCGTCTTGAACGTCGGCGTGGGTGTGTATCCCGAACCGAAACCATCGCTGAAAATGCGATTCGCGAAAAAATATCTCGTCAGCGTGCAGCTCTTGCAAAAGACGCTTGAGATCAACACACAATCAATGGATCAGCTTCGGAGCATCCTGTTCAAGGACATTCCGACGATTCGAATAAGCGACACCTTTGAGCGTCCCGAGATGGCTACCGATTTAATGGAGCATGATCTAACGAAGCTGAACATCCTCAGGCAACGAGGTCGCGACTCGTATGCAGCACGACAACAGGAGATTGAAAGATTCTTAACTGGTACGGAGCCCGCACATGCCAATTCCTGAAAGCCAACTTGATACATGGTCTCACCAAGGAGCCATAGCTGGTTCGACCAGCACCTATGCAACTATAAAGCGTGCTCTTGAGTCCGCGACGGCACCTTATACCGGTAAAGGTTACAAAGTCTTTCTTCAAGGCTCCTACGGCAACGATACGAACATATATGCCGAGAGCGATGTCGATGTCGTCATATTACTTGAGGATTGCTTCCAAAGCGACCGAACGAAACTGACAGCCGTAGAGGAGGCTGCTTGGAACACCGCTCACCCTGGTAGTGTCACATATAGCCATTCGCAGTTTAAAACAGATGTCCTGAAAGTTCTTCAGAATGCTTTTCCTAACGCGGTTACCATTGGCGACAAGGTATTCTCCATCAAGGCAGACGGCAATCGGCGAAAAGCCGACGTTTTGACGTGCATTGCATTTAGGCGCTACGACAAGTTCAACAGTCTATATGACCAGTCTTATCACGAAGGCATCTGCTTCTTCGATAAAGCAGGCAACCGTATTGCGAACTACCCTAAACAGCATTCCGAAAACATGATAGCGAAGCATCAGGTCACGGGCCAGAACTTTAAGCCGATAGTCCGCATTTTGAAGAATCTCCGTAGCTGCCTGATTGGGAGTGCCATGCTTGATGAGGGTGACGCGCCCTCGTATTACCTGGAAGGCTTGCTCTATAACGTTCCAAAGGAAAAATTCTCCACTTCATACGGAGATACATTTGTGAGCGTGATCAACTGGATTCAGCAAAACGCTGATAAGTCCAAGCTGGTCACAGCGAACGAGCAATATTATCTGCTTAGAGATGGATATAAAACTAGCTGGCCCATAGCTGATGCAGAGAAGTTCCTCAAACAAGCGACCAAGCTTTGGAATGAATGGCAGTAAGTTGTCTTTACCTTCGGCGCTCCCCCTCTACGTTACTCGTTTGAATTTTGTTGAGTCTTGTTGTTCTTTGAAGGTCTAAGTAGAAATCTATTCCAGAATGTTAGCCTCTCTTACTAAGCGACCCTCAGGTTTATCCACAAATGCGTTCATATCAGGTGCGAATTCCCCTCTTCCGAAGATATCGTAGGCCCGTCATTATGCAAGCGTGTTATTCGAGGTGCTCTTTCCCAACATCATACCGGTCCTGATTACTCAGAGTAGGTGGACTCTGTGAGCAGGAGCGATGATATATCTTTGAGGATAGTTGAGAGTCGAGTTCGAAGTACGACCCGTGATGGGCAGCCAGTACAGACCTCATTAGGCGAAAAAGTGCCTTCAACTGTTTTTTGTTCAATGTTCATCGCTACATATTCACTCGGCTGACGGTTTGAAGTAACGCGCTCTGGGCCATGTACCCCATTGCAGGTCATACTTCGAACCTTGGGCCGGGAAGCAAAAAGATGGTATGGCTCCTGCAACACTATATTTGTGATCCGGTTAGTCAGAGTCACTCTGAGAGCAACCCTACGAAGAAGCCGCTGTTTGATTTCGGGTGCGGCAACAGCGAACACTGTCTTTACGTTTGCTGCGAAGTCCAGAAATTCTTTTAGACTCTCAGACATCACATCGTTTCGTTTCTTTATAGTATCCAATTGATCTTCAATGCCTTTGCGCTCCTCAAGGAGCGTTTTTTGTTTGGCGATAATGACATCCTTATCAAGGACGCCATCCAGATACGCGTCAGAAACCCTGGACATGCGCAACTTTACACTGTCGAGCGTGGCTTGAAGTGCATGGATCACATCTACCCGTTGTTGTTGTGAAAGTGATGAGATTTCACCCACTAGACCATACATATAGCGCTTCTCATCCTCCGACATCTCCAACGCGGATAACTCCTTCACAATCGCCGCTTCCAAGTGATCGCCACGGATCGCATTTGGAGGGCACGACTGGGTTCGGCAGCGATAGTAGACGATCCCTTTTACCCGCTCGCCGGTAAGATTGTAGCCACAGACGCCGCATCGGAGCGAACGTCGATATGCGAAATCGTGCTTTATCGCCCGCTTCCCAAGCCGTTGAGTGGCGACTTCTCGTGCTGCTCGGAACAGTGTTTGAGATATGAGTGGTTGGTGTCTTCCTTCAAAGAGTTCACCTGTTGCCTTTAGCCGGATAACGCCGTAATAGAACGGGTTCGCGAGTATCCAGGCGAACGTCGACTTGTTGACCCGATTACCTTGCTTGGTACGGAGACCGAGGTCATACATCACGTCGGCGAGTTCGTGATGACCATAGCGCCCTGATGCATAGAGTTCAAACATGCGTCTTACTAGAGGGCCCTGGATCGGATCGATTGCTTTCGGCTGACCACTCCCGCGGTCTAAATAACCTATTGGAGCCGGCAACGGGAATAATCCCTGTTTATAGCGACCACGCATGCCCTTCTTAGTCTCTTCTCGAAGATTGCGAATGAAGTCGGCCGCGACTACCGCTTGGATGTCCGCCGAGAGCCTGCCGCCGCGAGAATTGAGGTCTAGCGCTTCGTTAGCGAAATGGACTTCTATCCCGCCGTCCATCATCTCCCCGAGGTCTGACCAGTCACGAAGATTTCTAGCGCTTCTGTCGATTTTGTGAATCACAACTCCAGACGCTTTGCGTTTGTTGAGCAGATCAATCATTCGATCAAACACCGGGCGGCCTCGCTTGGCCGCAGTTTCGCGCTCCTCAAACCATTGCGTAATCGCCAAACTGTTGCGCGTCGCATACGTTTCTATCGCTGCTCTCTGTTCCTGTAAAGACACGCCGTGCTCTCCCTGCTTTACAGTAGAAACACGGGTATATCCAAAATACTTATTCAATCTGTTTTTGTATTGGTTGATTAGATAGGGTTCGACCTTTGCGGCTTAACCGTATGATTAATAATCTGATCTGTCAAAGTGTTTCGGGGAGATCACGATCAGGATGCTGTTGGCGATATACCTCCCATGCCAAACGCAAGTACGCCTTTAATTCCGTCATTGCTTCTTCGAATTGTTCATCTGTGAGTTCTGGATGCCTGTCTCTCCATTTAACAAGCAGATCAGATGCCGAAGTAGCCTTTGTTGGTTGGTATTCATTCATGCACAAAGCATAGTGTCACATACTATCGTGTGGAAGAGGTGCAAATGACCTGGATATGACCGCTGCTGTGCATAGAGCCACAATCCAGAAGTTGTTCACAAGAACAGACTCCAGATGACCTCGATATGCACCCTTTTCCCTCCTTCCACCACTTGCAATTCCTTCATATGCTTCAGGCAAGAAAGGAGGCAACTAATCCATGTTCAAAACACAAACAAAATATCCGAACAATCTGCTGCGCTACCGGGAACGTCTGGGCCTGACGCAAGAGCAACTCGCCCACCTCGTTCGTTGCCGCAGGGCACAGACGATTCGGCGGATGGAGAGCGGTGCGACAATCCCCGGCGTGATGACTGCACTCCGCCTCTCGGCGGCTCTGCGGACGCCGGTCGAGTTTCTGTATCAGCAGACCTTTACTAACCTGCGCGATGAGGTCCGCGCGGTTGAGGAGCACATGCCGAAGGGCCAGCAAGGCATGTTGCAGATATCTCTATGAGCGGCATCCTCGATCAGATCCGCCAGTCCAGCCAGTTCTCTCCAACCACGGTCGAAGAATACCTCGCTCTGAAACTGTCCAAACGCTTGAGCGACGAAGCGGCCATTGTGCGCTATTTGCATTACGTTGCGCACTATACAGTCGATCACCTGCTTGATCTGTTCCAAAGAGTAAAGCGGGAGCCAGACCCGGCACGCGCTTTCCATTCATCCTTAACTCCTCCAGAGACATGAAGCACTTCACCCTGGCCGCTTTCAGCGCCGAGCGGCGCATCGCCGCCATCGCACTATTTAGAGGCACACACCTTGAGGACATAAAGCTTCGCTTCTTGCCAGCCGGCACCTCGAAGTCATTGGGTAGCGTTAGCGAACTGGTGACTCGCTCCTTTGAACAACATCATCCAGAGTTCGTCGCAATCAGCATTCCATCCAGCAAAGCTGGGGAACGCGTCCGAAGATTCTGTGGCGCCGCGAAAGAAACGGCAAATGCGCTGGGAATTCCGGCGATAGAGGTTGAGGACAAAACGCTCATGTTCGCCTACGGGCATCCACCGCTTACGCGCAAAGAGCATGTTCGCCGGGTGGGACGCGCCATCTGGCCCAGCCTGAACAGTTCGAAATCAAGGCGAGCCGCAGTCGACGCATCTACGGTCGGTCTCTATGTCCAGACAGAGCGGCTCTTCAGCCAATACGAGGCGCAGCCATGAGGGGCCCTATCAGCTATATTGGCGGCAAAAACCGCCTTGCGAAACTCATCATCGCAAAACTTCCCGAGCATACAACATACGTCGAACCGTTTGCAGGTGGCGCTCAGGTCTTCTTCCACAAACCGCGCTCGAAGATCGAGGTCCTCAATGATCTCGACGGGGAGCTTGTAAACTTCTATCGGGTCTGCCAGTCGCACTATGAAGAGTTGGTTCGCTATATGCGCTACATGCTCGTCAGCCGGGAATGGTTCAAATGGCTCGAAGCGGTTCCATTGGAGGCGCTGACGGATATCCAGAAGGCTGCACGCTTTGTGTATCTACAGAAGAACGCATACGGTGGCAGGGTGACCAGAAAGGCGTATGCCATTCATGTGGCCAGCGCACCGGGTTTCAATCCTGAGACTCTCGAAAAGATACTCGCGGAAGCCCACGAACGTCTGATGCGGGTACAGATAGAGCGTCTTCCGTATGAGCAAGTCCTGAAACTCTACGACCGCCCGTCAACTTTTTTCTATCTCGATCCGCCCTATTACGACATACGACTCTACCGCTACAATTTGGAGCACAAGGACTTCAAGGCAATGGCGACCACCCTCAAGAATCTCAATGGCAAGTTCCTCCTCTCCATCAACGACCACGAAGAGGTCCGGCGCCTGTTCTCCGACTTCGTAATCGAGACCGTGCCGATTGCCTACTCGCTGCATGGCATCGCCGGAAGGCGGCATCAGGAGCTGCTAATAAAAAACTTTTAGACCATTTGTCGTTGCTGAGATATTCTCGTGCTGAGGATTGCTCAAATGAACCGTGAGTGGCTCTATATAAAGAGACCAGGTGACGTTGCGGACTATGCGCGCGAAATCATACTACTTAACAGACTGGGTGTACCAACGAGGCTTGTCGCACAGGTTTTCCAGACAAACAGCCCATATATACGGAAGATTCGATCCCGAGGTTATACGCAACCGGTATTCCTTCCCACACCGCGTATTACTCCATGGCTCAAGCTGTATGGCCCTGATAAAGCTCAATTGGTCACAATGAGAGCCTCATCCGAAGCGAACTATTCCACGGAAATCAGAACACGTCACCAAGTTATTGCAGAGCTTATGCAGATGTCGTGTGAGGATTGTAGGATACGTCATAGAGCTGCCAAAGAAAATAAGTGGCTGCGATCATTCCGTATGTTGTCAGCAAATGCGGAGAATCCATCAGCGCTATGGTTACAGGCTGCGACGCACGCTTTTATTGGCTTTGCGAAGATTGAAGTTCTCGATTATGAAGGAGCAGCTGCCAGTGCAAAACGAGGAATGGGAGCTGCCGTCAAAGCCTTCGATTCCAGTTTGGGAGATAATATTCATCTTGACATGTACGCTTTCGCTGGACGGTGCGCAGCATATGCCGCTATTCGGTTATGCGATGTCAGAGAAGCTCGTGATGTTTATGAAGAAGCGGAGGCGGCTACGATATTCTCGCAGGGTCGCACGACCCCTGAGCTTCTTGTATTGAAGGCACTACTGTCAAATCATGAAGGTAACGACGATGACGCCATCAAATACTTCGATAAAGCGAGAGCGCAGGCGCGAGCGGATGGAGAATACCCGCTCAATTTCAGGACACGCTACATGATCGACATCACACCAGCCGTGATTGAAGGAAGATTCGACAAAGTGTTTGAGCTAGCTAGAGAATCCATACTGAATTATGGCCAAGGAGCATACGAAAGTTGGAATGCGGTGCTGGGAGCTGTGGTTGCAGCGTTTATGACTGACAGCGAAGCTGCTATAGCATGCTCCATCGGTTTGATGAGAGATGCGCAATCGTGGTCACTCTCAACCATCCAAATGGAGCGGAGGTATTTCTTGCTGTCGTTTACTCCACATCTGGGGCTCAATTTGCCCCAGCGGCGTGAATGGCTGATAACCATCTAGAGCGTTGGGAACATCCGATTCACTGCATCTCAAGCGTGACAGAAAACGCCTAGGACTGTGTGACAAACATTCCCTAGGACTGTGTGACGCTAAAGCCGCAGCACTTCATTTCCTTCTTTGCCACAAACATTCATCATCTTCTGAGCGGAACTGGAACTTTCAATCGGTTCGCTTGGAAGTGTACACCCATGTCAGGAATTCTTGAACAGGCTGTCGCCAATTTCATCAATCGAGTCACCGCGCCAAGCAAGCGCCCCCTTGAGGGTGGACTCCTCCTCGGTCATATCGTTGGGGAGAACGGGGTCACTACACAGCCATACTTTTTGCCGACTGTGGAGCGTGCCAAACACATAGCAGTGCAGGGCAAAACCGGCTCCGGCAAGACGTTCTTTATTCGACATCTCGCACAACATGACATACGGGCTGGTCGCGGGTTTATTTTGTTCGATCTCCACGGCGATCAGATTCCGGCACTCCTGCGATTTATAGCTGCCTGCGGCACAGATCCTGCTCGGGTAATAATCATCGACCCAACGAGCAATGAGTGGGCCGTCGGCATGAATCCGCTTGAAGCCTCTAATGAGACGGCTCGATTCCTGCAAGTCGCCGAGGTGACGCGTACATTGGCTGACCGTTGGGACTTCAGCGGAGCACGCACAGAAGAACTGATGCGCAACGCGTTGTTCGTTTTATCGGCAAACAATCTGACGCTCCTCGAAGTCGGCCTGCTGCTTTCCAATGATAACTATCGGGCGATGTTGCTTAAGAACGTCACAAATGCCGACGTGCGGGATTACTTTGAATCTCGCTTCGGTCCTTTCTCGGATGTCATGAAAGCGGCGATGCGCGAGCCAGTGTTGAATAAACTGACCGAGCTGACTGCCGATCCGCACTATCGTTTTATTTTTGGGCAGCGTGAATCCACGATCTCGTTCGATGAGATTGTGAACTCCGGTTTCATTGTCCTCGTGAATCTCAACAAGGGCGCTCTGGGTATACACGCGCCAACTCTCGGCTCGCTGGTCTACGTGAAGACCAAGGCTGCAATATTTCGTCGCCGTAAGCGCGAGATATTTACGGTCTATGCGGATGAGATACAGAACTTGGTCTCCAAGGATACGGACTTTGATGTTCTGTTCTCGGAAGCACGCAAGTTTGGCGTATCAATCGTCACTGCGAATCAGTTCAATGCTCAGTTGCCAGTTCATATGCGATCTGCAATGCAGGCGATTGGTACGCGTATCTTCTTCCAACTTTCGCCCGAGGACGCCGAGCAGACCGCGCGCGATATTACCGGTGGCAAGGGCATGGCAGACAGATTGAAAGGGCTTCCCTCCCGGCACTTCATTATCAAGCAGGGAAACAACAAGCCTTACGAGGTGGTGACACCGGAGGTTGTTACGGCAAAGACTCCGGCAGCAGAACTCTATGAGGCCTCAAACACTCTCCATGCGCGCCGCCGGGAGGAGGTCGAGCGGGACATTCTGGCCCGTCGTCCAAAGCTGTCACAGCACAAGGAGGCTCTAAATGATTGGGAATGATCGCTCGCCGATTCTTCTGACGGGCCGTGATCTGACATTGCTTAGGTCTCTAGCTGAAGTGAAACTTCTCGACCGTGAGCAGATACAGCAACTGCTCGACTTCGGGTCTATTACGCGCGTTAACGACCGGCTGTCTCGGTTACATGCTGCGGGGCTTCTCCACCGTTACTTCCTCGGAACCCGCGCGGGAGGACGGAAGGCGCTGTACACGATCTCAACCCGAGGCACCAAGACCATTGGTCGTGAAAAAACTTGGAAGCTGCAACGTGCCGAGGACGAGTTGCTGGTTGGCGAAGCCTTCGTTGAGCACCAGTTGGTAGTGAACTGGTGCTGGATATTAATGAAGTGCGGGTCGGAATCCAACTTGATCCGCTTCGTGCGCTTCAACGAGCCGATCTCGGCATCTCTCCCACTTGCACCCGACGGGTATGTCGAACTGAATATCTCTGGTGAAGTCCACCCGATCTTCCTTGAGATCGATCTCGGCACGGAGACAACAAGAGTTTGGGATAGGAAGATCGAACTCTACCTCAAGCTCGCTGTCTCCGGAGAATTTGAACGGATATTCCGGCAACAGCGCTTCAAGGTTGCCGTTGTCTGCACCTCCGCGCGGCGCTTGGAGAGTCTCCGCCGCATCGTTCGAAAGCACACCACAAAGCTATTTTACTTTTCCTTAATTCAAAACATTAAACGCGACGGCGTGTGTGCCCCTCATTGGCTTCGGTCCGAGGGAGAGCAGCGCTATCCCCTTGCATAAAGAAAGGACACACTATGCGTTACTGCGCAAACTGCAAAAAGCTAACACCTGGCAAGCCACCATATTGCAACTTCTGCGGTCGGACCTATGGTGTCAAACTCTGCCCTCGTGGGCACAAGAATCCGCGCATTGCTGAATGCTGCTCAGAGTGCGGCTCGATGGAACTCTCGACACCTGCACCTCAGAGGGGTGCGATTAGGATTGCCCAACTTATCGGAATCGGGATTCTCTCAATGCTCAGCGTTTATCTCGTGTACTTCGCCTGGCGTTTATTGACTGATCCGAATACGCTCCTTCGCCTAATGCAAGTTGGCTTCGAGCTGGGGGCCCTGTTCCTGCTCTGGATGCTGACGATTGGCAAAAAAGGTAAGAAGTGACTTCACACACGCACAGAGGTACGTAGTCGGATTTCAGAGAAATGCAGAAATGTCTGTTAACAATGCTCAGAACTGGCCTTTGCCCTCTTGCAGAAGTACCCGCCCCAATACCCGAGGTAAAAGATGAACACCACGACACTGGGAGAGCCAATTTCGATCAATCAAGCAGCGCGAATGATCGGCTGCTCGGCCTGGACCGTACGGCAAAAATATGTCCCGCGAGGACTGCCACATTTACGGTCTGGACCGGGCGGCAAGCTGATCTTTTATAGGGATCAGGTCGTCGCTTGGATCATCGCAACCCAAAGGAAAGGAGGAATGTAGTATGTCGCTCTTCAAGCGTGGCAATGTCTGGTGGACTTATGTCTCACAGAACCATGTGCGGCACCATAAGTCCACCGGCACAACAAACCGCAAGAAGGCCGAGGCCATCGAGCGGCAGTTCCGTGAGGAACTGAACGATGCCAAACATCGTTTATCCAAGGCGAAACCGGAGATGACCTTCGGGGAATTGTCTGCTCTTTTCCTGGCTGAAGGCATGGGACGACCGCATTCGATAGACCGTCTCGATCAATTGCTCCCCTTCTTCTCGAACGTCTGCTTGCAGAAGATTGACCCGTCTACAGTGCGGCGATACCGACAGTATAGGCATCAGCAGAAGCAGCTGACCGTTGCTACTGTCAACCGCGATCTCAGTGTCCTTCGCCGCATCCTTTATTGGGGTGTGGAGGATGGGTACTTGACGGCCAATCCCCTTGGTCGACTACGGCTGGAACGGGAGCGGCGCACCAAACGTCCGGTTCTTAGCGTTCGTGAAGAGCAGTGTCTTCTAGCTGCGTCTGCCCCGCATCTTGGACCGATCATCCTCTGCGCACTCGATACCGGAATGCGTCGTGGAGAAATCTGTGCCCAGCGTTGGGAAGACGTGGACTTTGATAACCAGCTCCTATATGTCAGCCACTCCAAAACACCGGAAGGCGAAATGCGGGAGATACCGTTCACCAAGCGGTTGTACGACCTGCTCCTCTCCACGCGAAAGAAAAGCGGCTTCGTCTTCACATTTAAAGACGGGCCGTTGAAGAATATCAAGCGGGGTTGGGCTGCAGCGCTCCGGCGTTCAAAGCTTCGGCACTTCCGCTTCCACGATCTCCGGCACACCGCCAACACGCGACTCATGCTGGCTGGCGTGATGCAGGAAGTAAGGCGCGAGTTGATCGGTCACTCAAGCCGGCACTCTCGCGATGTCAATGACCGCTATACACAGATTGAGCTTCCTGAGAAGCGCGACGCCATTCGCAAGCTCGACCTTTGGCTCAATGCCGAGGCCTCCAAGCTTGCACAAACCATAGTCGCTCCTGCCGAAAGGCAGGAGCCAAACCCGCAGTAAAACCCCTAGGAGGGACTTATGACCGCCGACAAGAATCAGCCGATCACCACCACGGCAGCAACTGAGACCACCCGCAAGGCCTGGGTTCCGAAATCGCCCGTTGACGTTGTCCTCGAGCAAATTGGAAAGCAGGAGAAGCGCGTGGCTACATTGCAGAAGGAGCTTGACCAGGAAAAGACACTACTGGGCAAGCTCGCGAAAGCCAAGGTAGCACTTGAGGCTTAACACCGAAGCAGAGTCAGCCGTAAGGCCGACTCTGCTTTTCCTATGGCGAAATTCAACCGAGATATCGAGATATAGAGGAGAGACTTATGCGAGAGCTGATGAGAATTGTCCGCAACCAACGCCAGATCGAGCATGAAGGCTTCTACCACGGCTCTCAGGGGTGTGAGCCGAACAAAGCCCTGGCCGAGATTCATAGTCACATTGAACAGAAGATTGAAGAGGTTTCTCAAAAGGCAATGCCGCGTATTAAGAATCTCGAAGCCGAAATCGAAGACTCACGAAGGAGGCTCCCAGCAGCCAAGGATCGATTGGAATTTATCCTTGCGCGCTTCGGTGGGCGTCTTCCTGAGATTGCGATCCCCTCCTTCCTTGTGATCGTTGGACTGTTTGCGATGCTTGCGGAGTCCGTGATGCTCGGTCCGTTTATGGACCTTTTCGACATCACCAATCCGGTCTTGCAACGGGTTGCCGCGTTTGCAATCGGTGGAGCGTGCGCAGTTGTCCTTCACCTGAGTATAGAGAGTCTGACTCCGGATCGCTTTCACCCGAACACCCAGCGTCTACTTCGAGTGCTTGGAGTAGCTTGCATATGCGGGCTAATAGTTGCCGGCATTGCACGCGGACATGAAGCCGCTTACGGAGCGCAGCTGAACGGCTCCCCTCTTGCCGGATTTTTGAAGACCGTTCCATTGCTGGGAACTGTGGTCTATGGATTTTTCACGGTAGCTTTCCCAGTGGCCGCAGCGGTTGCCATTACATTTGGCGTCAAGGCGGTTAGCGAGTGGCGCGAGTATCTGATCGCCAAGCGAGATGTGAATAAGCTGTCTTCTTCTTTGTCAGAAACTCCAAAGCTATTAGAGTGCGAGCAGAAAAAAGTGGAACACGAGCACAAAAAACTAGAACACCTTAAGGGCGAATGGCAGAGCGGCTACTTGGTGCAACATGAACGCGGAAAGACTATGGGCGCAGCGCGCGCACCGAAATGGACGATCTGGTTGAAAGCCACAATTGCAAGCCTACTTGCTTATGTGCTCAGCGCGTTGGGATTTGGTCCTGGGTCTGTCTATGCGATTGCAATCGGGATAATTGCCTTTCTATTCGCTTGGATCTACTTCCACCATGCATGGTTACATCCCAAACCGCATCAACTCTACGGTCAACAAAACGTAGTATTTCGCGCTTCCCGGAATCCAGGAGATGACCAATGAAGCAAAGAATCCTGTTCCTATTGCCCGTCGTTGTTCTGTTGGGCGGATGCCAATGCTCCTCGCCACCGCCCCGTGAGATAACCGTTCTGCCAGATATGAGCGCCAGCATCGACCCGCAGGCACGCCAACAAATGTTTGCAGCAATCAATGATGTCGCGTTTCACTTGCGACGCGGCGACACTCTCACGATCATTCCGATCACTGGCGACGCGGATGCAGAGTTGCAAGGCCGGACGCTCCATTACGATGTTCCGTTAGCCGAAAATCGCATGGTCTACGACGCCGACCTTCGCAAACTCAATGCGAAGATCAGTGATGACTTGGCACACCTCGGAGCGTCTGCCCTTACGCGCCCTGAACCGCATACGGACATCCTGGGCAGCATTCGCATAGCGATGAAGGAGTTCTCTACGAAAGAAACGGACAAGCACCTCGTAGTGTTAAGCGATTTCATTCAAGAGGATCAGCAGTTTGATTTCCGCCGAGACCCCCGCTTTAAGCAGCAGTGCGATGAGAGCAAGATACCCATCGACGGGAACTCGGACATCGAAGCTACCCCCTCAGTCAAAATCTTTCTTGGTCGTCTCAAGAGTGACGAATTCACAAAACTGGATTTGCAGCGTCGGAGTGCGATTGAAGATTTTTGGAAGCGCGCCACGAAGACCGATGGGATCGATCCCGACGGCCCTGCGGACCTACCTCACAAATTGCACCAGTAAACGCAATAACGTACCAGTGAAACGCTTTGAGATTTCGGTAGCAGCAAGAGGGCACGTCACATGTTCCGCATTCTCACCGAAGAGAAGAATGTCGATCAGATCAAGGCCACGCTCATTGGCCTTGGCCTGGACTTTACTCTCTTTACTGGACGCGGATCATGGAAGGGCCAAGAAGAGAATAGCGTCGCGGTGGAACTCGACAACATTCCGAGAGAACGGGCAGAGCACGTCGCCAGGACAATCAAGTGCATGAACAGTCAGGAGAGTGTGTTGTTGCAAGAAATCCCGATTGTCAGCGACCTCATTTAAGACATTTGCGAACCTAGGATAATGAGATTCTCTCGATCTCTGCGGTGCTGGGTTGAACCGATATCGCATGTAAAGTATTGACGATAAACTGGTTCCATGCCATTATACCCAGCCCACCTGTGCTTAGAGCCACAGGGATAAGACTCTTTTATTCCTGAAGCGCTCAGCTCAGGAATGAGGCGAGCATCCCTAAAGGGATCACTCTACAACTCAAAGGAGATGAAACCAATGGCTAAGGCCGTTGCGACCATCGCTGAAGGAATGTCTGTTGTGCAGTCCGGTAGGATGGCTAACCGATTGTTGGCACACTGCCGCAAGCACGGCATAACCCTGTCTAAGGATGTAGTCCAAGAAGTTCTGAAACAGGAAGGTAAGGAGCTGGCAAAAGAGCAGTTTGAAGCACTTCGCACCCGTGTCGAACGCCGTAGCATGATCGTCCGGCACGTCACCGTCAACCGCAATCAGACCCCAAAGCAGGTTATTGATGCAACCAACCGCAATCAGCGCGTCGCAAGCGACGTACTCGCGACCATGCCTGCGCTTGGCACCGGCACCGAGGAGGTCGATGTCTACTTCTTCAGGGTCAGGGCCGGACGCTACCTGAATACCGAGAAACTCGCTCGCGAGTACGAGTCCCGAGGTCTCGTACCTGACCCCTACGCGCAAACGAAGGTGAACGAGGACGACCCTGCATTTGCAGACGAGTATTCCAACGGAACCCAATGGAACCGTGAGGGCAAGGTCTCTACCTGCCTCTCATTCAGCGAGTGGGGCGGTGAGCGCTACGTGGACTGCAATCGTAGCGATAATGGATGGGGCAGCGCCTACTGGTTCGGTGGTATTCGCCCTCGCACGCCTGCTGTTGGCTAAACACTTGGACCCTTGGTCCACAAACCGCGCATCGATTCGTCGATGCGCGGTTTTCATTTTCATGAACAGTCACTCTCACGCCGCTCGCAGTCAGATCTCGTGGAGCATCTCAATTAGTTCAAGCTCCCCCTTCTCGATCTGCTGATGACTCGCTCGACTAGTGCAGGCCGCAATGTCTGGGACCGAATACTCCACGGTGAGTTCGACTATGGCTTTGGTTGGACCGCCCTTCTTACGCCGGTTACCCTCAAAATCATAGTCCTCGGGTCGAAGGAAGGTATTTGTGCCGCGCGGAAATGCCATCGGACTTGTGCATCCAGTATTCATGGGTGCTAAAAGAACTTCATGGCCGTGAATTGACAGGAGTTTTTCGGTATCTATTTCAAGCACTAAGTGCGGCTCATCCGAGTAGGCACCCATCAGAGTTTCGAGTCGTTTCTTGGTGAGCCAGAAGAATACTTTTCTATTCAAGATTCGGTACCAATCTCTGGGTAGCAGACCATCCTCTAAGCAGGACGCGAGCTTCTTGTCGCTCATTGGTCGCTGGTCTCGAATGTATGCCACAGCTCCATTGCCATCAGTTATTTCAATGGTTCGTCCCCGGCGTTCATCTTCGATGGTCGGTCTCTCCCTATCATCAATACTAAAGAGATCGAGCAAAGCCGATGTACTAAGAAGTCCGTGATCGCGAATGCTGGGCCAGCTTCCGAACTGTGCCATGTGGTAAAGCTGAGGATGTATTGCAGCTATCTTCTCAAGAGTTATTCCCATCACCATGCCCTGCGATCAATAATGCTTCGAAAATCAAATCGCGTGGAAATCAGCGAGACGGGGGCGGCAGCCACGCGTTCGATTTCCTCGATGAAGTTAATTGTTTCTGACGTGAGTTGCTCGAAGCGGCGAGCCTTTTCATTCGCAACTGCTATGTAGTCTGCGAATGTCAACGCCAAGTCTGTCGGACCGTTCAAGGCGGCGGCTCGTCTTAGCATCGACCAGTTAAACTCCGCAACCCGACGCTCCCTGTTGGTTGTAGAAGTGCGTTCGGTTTTCAAGAACTGATCCAGTTTTATGCCTGACCGTTTCGATATAGTCTTCCATGTGATCTCTCGCCCCATGGGCCCCGAGGATTTGTCCTGGGGGCTTTGAACTCTTATCGGGTATGACCGACATGTCAAGACCACTTTTCTGATTCGACCTGGTGGTATTCCTGCCTCCGAAAGAGAACCTGAAACGGATGTGTCGCGAGAAGTCACATGGGGATATGCGCCGTGGTAGAGGCTCAAGCCGGCTCCCTGGGTACCTTCAACTAATACCTTGCTTCCTGAGCGGTACGCTTTTTCGAGGATGTCCCACGACTCTCTTATGAACGGAGTTAGCTCCTTTATATCCTTCGCTAATCTAACACCTCCGCTTCTCCCGATTATCCTCCTCGAAGTCGCGAAACCAACTCCTTGTCCTGTGGAGCCAATGCTGGAAACCAATTTACTTTCTCTGCGGATGTCTGCCGAAGAGATGATCATGGCTTGGGGGTCGATTGAGAGACGCTGACTGTCAACCTTGCATTCCGCAATCTCCTTCATCAAGGAGTCATAGTTGATCACAGAACCGGGTGAGATTATTAGCTTTGCCAAACTTCTGAGCGTACCCGAAGGTAGCTGATGATGGGTATATGGGTTGGGGTCGAGAAAAACTTTGTGCCCCGCATTTGGTCCGCCGACTCGAACGATAAAGGCGTATTCAGGAGACAGGTAGGAAACGATATGTCCTTTGCCCTCGCTGCCCCACTCCCCTCCGACGACCACGTCAACCAGCCGTTCATAATTTCTCGTATACAGGCCCAAATGGCTTGCGGTACGAGTGAATACATCCTCTGGAGTGCATCGGCTTGTGTCTATGACGATGTCCGCGGATTTCTGAAGAGTCGCGACGCTGGCCTCGGTCTTGTTCCGTCCCACTGCTGAATAGGAGTCGAGCTCCTTGACTCCCGATGAAGTTCGATTCCCATATCTAGAGGCCAATACGGCCTCGGGTGCCGTTAGATGCACATGCTTAACCTGGAAACCGTACGCCTCACGAATCCTCTTAACCTGTTCGATAATCCGAACTGCATCAACCACTATGATCTCTGTGTCCGGCCTGCTGACCACGAGCCGTTCAAGAGCTTGCAGTACCCAAGCCCCCTTCGTCTCCCGATCTAACCTGTCACCGAAAAACTGGAGAGCCCGTCGTTCTGCCTTAAGCACGACGCCTTTCTTAGAAGCGAGTTGCTGGATTACTTCACGTGTTTTGAGGGTCTGCGCAGCATGATTCTTCTCAAGTGCGTCCACCAGAGTGGATTTGCCTACACCGACGTTTCCCGATATTAAGACGATTAGCTTAGCCAAGGTAGGTCTTTCATGCTACAGCGATCCCAGGAAGCAGAGATTGCAACGTGTTTGCAGTCTGTCCCGGCAGATCATAGACGGTGACGCGAATTCCCTGGCAGCTCAGGCAAGTCTGAACCAATTCTCCTACAATGCTCCAAGAGCCTCCCGCTTCGCCGCAACCCAGGCGTGACATGTGGACGGATGCTTGGGTCTGCTTCGCCTTTTCTGCAACTAGAGTCAGCCCTCGTTCCAACGCGTTATATCGAATACGAGGTTTTGTCGACTCGCCATAACCTGCTTGTGCAACGATACTGGCCACAACTGTGTCGTTATCGGGCTTCGAAAAATGAACATTACCGAGGCGTAACGACTTGCTTTCTTGTGTAGCCCATTCCGTATACTCGCGCTGAATTTCCGGCCATTTACGTCTGACTGCGAGCGACAACCCACCTCCCCAAGTTATTGCTTTATCATTCACCAACTGAACGATCATTTTCATCCCCGGTCCCCTGGTTTGAGTCGCATCGCCCCGCACGTATTCGATATTGGACCCGGCCTCGGTCGGATCTGTCAGCTCTGCTGCTTCTCGGAAGATTCCCACGACTCGCGGATGCACTTGGCCGGGGTATGGCGGAATGCCGACGCACTGAACTTCAACAGACCCAACGGAAGGCCATTTTTCAGTGCCTTGAGATGTGAAACCAATCGCAGTGCAGTGTGTAACAACTGAGGTGGCTGGTAACGACGCGCCTTCATGAGGACGGATACCGTGAGCATTTGAGACAGCATAGTTGATAATTGGACGCCCAGTCATTGCCTCTATACTTGCCGCAAATACCTGCAAGTTACACAATCGAGCCATCCTCAACAAGAGAGCTTCAGTAGACACTTTGTATTGCTTTCTGAGGTCCAGCAGGTGAGCAAAGTCATGAACATTTGTTGGGCACTGAAAACCGGAACCTACCGGCATCAGCACCTCGGCCGCTCCAACATTGCAGAGCATCTCAAGCTGCCAAGCGTCACCATTTCCGGTGTGATAACTTTCCCTATTGCGGATAGCCTCAGCACAATCCGGGAAAAAGGTATGCGCGATCTCGTGGGCTATTGAATACCTCACGCGGGATTCGCCGCGATTGGGGTTGTACTCGATTCGGAAGCGCGATCCGGAAGGTATAGTGCGTGCTTCAATCACATCTTGAGAAGGCAACACTTCGATCCTCAGAAGCTCAGCGAGCGAAAACGGATCAAAGGGCGGCCCAGTCCATCCGTGTTCGATCGCTTCTAGCACTAGGGCTCTGCTGCGGCAAATCATTGCTGAGATCGGATCCTTATTACCTGCAAACGATAGTACCGATTTGTTGGTCCAATAGTGTCCGAATTGACCGATGCCTTGCATAGCTCCGACTGTCATGATTTCGTTTTACACCCGTATTCTGTGGAAGATCCACGGAAAGGCCGAAAGGGAAATCCGAAATCTGACCATTTGGGTATCCATTTGGAACTCCACTGGAAAAACTCGGAGGCGGCGACTGTTACAAAATTGACTACAGTCGAAAAACGAAAAAAGCAGATGCGCTAGGCAAAGTCGCGGCATCTGCTTGATTCTTAATAAATTGTGCTGGTCGGGGCGGTCAGATTCGAACTGACGACCCCCTGCTCCCAAAGCAGATGCGCTACCAGGCTGCGCTACGCCCCGACATTCATCAATCTTACCCCACTGATCGCAACCTGATAACCAACTTACCACGCTGCAATTGACAGTCGGATCTCCCGGC
>JBEKCX010000695.1:0-3031 GCA_050014655.1 Occallatibacter sp.
ACTACTATGTTACAAATAAAACAGTGGCAACCGATGTAACCTGTGGGATGGTGCTGGCCGACGCCGCCTACGGGACCGACAGTGAGTTTCGCGCCGGTATGACCGAACTCTAACTCGAATACGTCGTGGGCGTGCCATCTACGATGACCGTGTGGGAGCCGGGCGCCGAGCCCTTGCCAGCGAAGCGGTGGAAGGGCCCGGGGCGTCCTTTGCGACTGCTGTGCCGGGACCGGAAGCATCAACCCGTCTCGGTCAGGCAGTGGGCGCTGGCGTTGCCGGGCTCGGCCTGGAAGGATGTAGCTTGGCGCGAAGGCACCGAACGGACTCTGCGATCGCGCTTGGCTGCCCTAAGAGCCCGGCCCGCGCACCGGGACTATTGGAAAGCGGAACCCGATCCGGAAGAGTGGTTACTTATCGAGTGGCTGCGAGAAGAATCCGAACCCACCAAGTACTGGGTCTCGACGCTGCCCGCCCGGACCAGGCTGAAGGCTCTGGTGAAACTGGCGAAACACCGTTGGATCATCGAGCGTGATTATGAGGAACTGAAGCAAGAACTGGGCTTGGGGCACTATGAGGGCCGCGGCTGGCGTGGATTCCACCATCACGCCACCCTATGTATCGCGGCTTACGGGTTCCTGGTATCAGAGCGGAACCGTTTTTCCCCTCCGCCCGCGCGGGCCGACTGGAGCTACGCGCCCCGGAGATTCCACCCGGCTTCCAACCCCGCGGCTCATCGCACGCGGGCCGAGCGGCATAATCCAAACTCCATCGCCACACTTCGCATCCAGATTGCCCGAGCGTTGCTGAACCAACTCCCCTGCTGCCCTTTTTGTGGCATCCGTCGTTTATAACACAGTAGTACTAGCATCGGCCCAATTTTTTTGCGGCGACAACGGTAGTCCCTGGCCCTGCAAACGGATCAAGAACGACATGAACGCTGACTCGGCTTGCGCCGCCGCCGCGACCATAGAGCGGCTCAGTCCGCCATTCCGATCAGCTCCAGCAGCGCTTGCGACTGAATAATCACGACTGGACGAGTCTTGCCCGGCTCGGTGCCGTGTGGCGAGCTCAGGTCGGCCAGCCAGATCTCACCGCGGTTAGGCATCCGGATTTCGTTCGATAGCGGCGAATTCGGCGTTAACCAGCATCCTTTCCTCCCGCACGCGCTCGGAGACTTCAGCCAGCCTCTCGGCCCGCAGCGGCGCCTGCGTGGATGCCCGCGTCCGCGACGCGGCGGTGTCGCACATTAAGTTCACCGAGGGGCGCGCGCTACGGGCCCATCCACAGCCAGGGTGTAACGTCCTTTTCCGCCCTGATCGCGCGCGTCAAGGACGGGATCGTCGTGCGCGTCCCGATCGATTAGGAAAGCCCGGCCTTCTTGACGCGGCACCTGAATCGGACTATCATCTAAAAGTCCCATAATCGGATTTGACGGCTCTTTTTCCCGTTTATCCCGCTGGCGAAGTTTGATACGCACGGGCACACATCTTTGGGGAATCGGTATGCCGACAGGGAGAAATAGTGACCGATAATTCGGTATCCCGTCGATTGTTTATGTCCGCCGCCGCGGCGGCGTCAGCGGCACCCGCCCTGCTTGCCGCGGACACCTCGGACAGGATTGTGATCTTCGATCCACCGCCCGCCCGGATCAGAATGCTGACGGCGACGGCCGCGTCCGTCGTTGGCCCGGCCGGGTACACGCCGGCGGAAGTCAAGCAGATTACGTCCTCGGCCAAGAACGTTCAAATGATTCTGCCGGCGAATAAGGCGGAACTGGACAAGATGCTGCCCGAAGTCGACGTTATCTTAGGCTCGCTCAACGCCGACATGCTCGCCCGGGCCAAGAACTTGCGGTGGCTGCAAGCCGTGGACGCCGGCATGGAGGGAGTGCTGTTCCCCGAGCTGAACAAGAGTAACGTGGTGCTCACCAACATGGCGCGGATGTTTGCCCCGGCCATCTCCGAGTCGGCTTTTGGAATGCTGTTGAGCCTAACGCGCGGCTACGTCAAGTATTACTTCCCGCAGTTCCAGAAACGGACGCGGAATTCCGAGCGGAACCTGGTCGAGGTGGATGGCATGACTATGGGCTTCGTCGGCATGGCCTGGGGCAGGCCACCGCGGCGCGCGCCAAGTACGGTTTCAACATGCGGGTTCTGGCGGTCGATGCCAAGCCCATGGCCAAGCCCGTGTTCGTCGACGTTCTACGCGAGCCGGGCTGGCTCATGGAAATGGTTTCCCAATGCGACATCCTCCTGAATACCTGCCCTTCCACCAAGGAAACCGAAGGGATGATCAACGCCAAGGTGTTCAGGGCCATGAAGAAGACGGCCTACTTCCTGGGTCTCTCCCGCGGCGCTCTGGTGGACGAGCCGGCGCTGATTGCCGTGCTCAAGGAAGGTCGCATCGCGGGCGCCGGTTTGGATATGACGGGCCAGGAGCCGCTGCCGTCGACCTCTCAGCTATGGGATTGCCCGAACCTGATCCTCAGTTGCCACAGTTCGGGATTCTCGCCAGGGCGCCAGATCCGCCTGATCGGGCTGATCGCCGAAAACGTCCGGCGTTACGCCAGCGGCCTGCCGTTGATGAACTTGGTCGACAAGCAGCGCGGGTACTGATAACGGGAAGGTCCATCATTATGAAAAGAGCACATTGGTTTCTCCTGATCGCTTCCGCCATCCTTTTCGTCGCGGTCTGTTCGGCCCAACAGGCCTTACAGGGCTGGTATCCGCACGAGGGTGGCTTGCTCAAGTACCGGGTCATGATCCTGTTCGGACAGGAACCGGACACGCTGCCCGATGGCTGGAGGTATGGCCGCTTGTCGGCTGTTGCCGTGGCTGCGGATGGCACGGTGTACGCGGGCCAACGCGGCCCCCGAGCCGACCCCATCGTGGTCTTCGATGCCAAGGGGAAGTTCCTCCGCTCCTTCGGAAAGGGTGTGTTCAGCATCGTTCACGGATTGCGCGTGGACAAGAATGGCCACGTGTGGGCCACCGATACCGGCTTCCACCAGGTCTTTGAGTTCACCCCCGAC
>JBEKCX010000696.1:0-2695 GCA_050014655.1 Occallatibacter sp.
CTGGGGGTAAAGGAATATAAATGAGGCCGAAATACCCTAAATTTGAAGCTAATTTTTGGGCTTTTCAAATTTAAACGGCCTCCTATATGTAAACTCAGGTTTTATGAGTTTCCCAAACTAACATATCTCTCCATCTGCTCCAAACCAAATAAGGAGAGCATTGTCGTTTCTTCTTATTTACTTTTGGGTTTTCCTAATCGCGGAATATGCTTATTTGAAATTCTTCGCGAAGCCCCGAATGCCCGGATGACTAACGGGATGATTCCCAGTACCGATTGGTGGCATGGGGATATTGAGCGTGACCTGGCTGGCAACGTCAGTCTTACTATCGTAGCTGACCGATGCCGAGCCGCTCGGAGTTACAATTGCGGTGAATGTTGTGTCAGTCTGCGCTAAAGTGACGCCTTCGAGACTGATTGTTGCAGTAGGGCCTAAAGTTAAAGGACCTACGCTGCTACCTGTGACAGGTTTTACAGTAATGGTTCCGTTGGTATTTACGGTGAGGGTACCCTGAACCCTGGCGAAATTATTGTTTTTGCCCGGAGAATTCCCCGTCGTTGGAGTTGCAGTGGATCCATTAATTATCAACTGATTGACTGTGTTATTCGCGCTATTATAATTGACGGAAGCTGCGCCGTTCAGAGTTGTACTTGCATTAACCGTGGAACCAGACGCCGCCAAAGTGGCGTTATCGAGAATAACCACGGTATTAGCGTTTAGAGTCAAGGGACCCACGGCCGAGCCGCCGGCCGGCGTTACCGTAATCGTATTGCCAGAATTAACTGTGATATTACCCTGTACTTTGGCAAAATTATTATTGTTTGGCGGATTATTTATGGTGAAAGGAGTCGCGGTGGGCATATTAATATTGACTTGGCTGGCGACAGGAGGTGTTACAGATTGGTTATCGCTGTAAATAGCTGTAACGGCGTCGCCAAGAAGAGATGCCGGTGTAAACCAACCGTTGCCACCAATATTAAAGCCAGTATTGCTGTTCAAAGTAAGAGTGACTGTAGTGGAATTACTACCAGTTGTTTTGATTGAGATGGAAGTACTACCTAACGCAGCTATCGTTCCTTGGACGACCGTGACATTTGAGTTAATTCCGCCTCGGGGAATCCTCGATGTTGGACCGGCCGCCATCGCGGGCACTGTAAGACCCAATACCAGTGCAACAATTGTTAAAGAAAGAATAGTGATCAATATTGTTTTACGTTTTATTAATTTGGCAGTCATTATTAACCTCCTAAAGGTATCCTGATCGTTATAATCATAGCAATTGGACATGAACCCAACATGAACCAAATGTGAACCAAGATTCGACACAAGGAATCTTGAGCTGCCATCGGCAACTTTGTTGGTCCTGGGCGGACAGATGCGGATCTGAATGTACAAGATATTTAGCCATTAACCGTTAATCATGAACCGTTGTCAGTAATTTGTTAACCATGATAAGATAAATTAGCGATGTGAATTATTGTCGTGTCTAAACGTTGTCTTTGTTAACGTGCATTGGCGTGCAACAGTCAGATTCTCAGCTTGTTGATAAAGGAGGAAAAATATGAAACGGAGTTTTTATTCACGCTATGTTTTTATTCTGGCCGCTATTCTTTTGACAGCCAGTCTATTGTTTTTCGGAGGCTGCACCACAAGTTCAAGCAGTTCCAGTCAACCTGAATACTATAATGCGGGTAATGCCAATTTAAGTGTAACCGGAGCACAGTTTGACCAGTACACGTTGTTCCGCTTTGACACTTCTAGCTCGGAATTGACCATGGCACTTCCTAGTGCAGCCGATATTGTAAACAATCTTTCGTCTCCGTATGTTGGCGAGGTGATATCTTTTGCGGTTGTGGCAGATGGCACAAATAATATTACATTTATTGCCGGTACGAATGTCACAATCAAACCCAGCGCTCAGACTGTTGCGGGAAACACTACGCTTACAATGTACTGCGAACTCGATAACGTAACATCTGGTACCGAGGAAGTGACGATTTATTAATCGTTGAAGCAGCTTTTAACCTGACATCTTTAGAATATGTCATCATCCCTTGAAAAGCTGGTGTGCAGGTAAACAAGGTTTAGTCATTTATCATCGATGTTGCGCTCGAAGATACTTGGAATATTCACATAATAGGTGAACATCCCGAAATGAAAAGTTGTGAAGCTTATGTTACAACTGCTATACGTGAACCCTATCAAATTTACCAAGATTCCAGCAATTTACAAAAGAAGGTCATCTATAAACCGTTCATATTACCTAAACCTTATGACCGACAATATCTTCGGGTTGTTATAGAATATCACAAAAAGAAAAAAGTGGCGTATATCTGTACTGCTTTCCCATGTGTAAATAAGAAGAAGGGGGATATATTAATATGGGAGAAATCATAGATAACCCAGAACAATTACCCATTCTCCTTGGAAGTCTAAAGAATATTAAGAACTTTATTCCACTATATGACCCAAAAAGAGATGTATTCTTTATTCGTTCAGAAAAAGGTAATTAGATACAAAATCGTAAAAACTAATGAAATCACCCCGTCCATAAAATATATCGTCAGAGGATTTTGATGATCGGGAATTGGTGTGTTAGGATGCGCCAGCGATGGTCTAAAATACCTCCCAAAATCTGGTATATTGTAAATCATACACGTCTAACACTCGCTCTTGCTGTTTTTATGTTAGTTTT
>JBEKCX010000697.1:0-4647 GCA_050014655.1 Occallatibacter sp.
ATGCTCTTCGGCACCGCTGCGGTCACCAGTCCCGCGCCCGCGCGCAGCGCGGCCAGTGATGCCATCGAGGGCGCTCCGGCCGTCCCATAACTTCCGCCGATCACCAGCACATGGCCGTACATCCCTTTATTCGAGTTCACATTGCGCGGCTGCTCGGCGATCGATTTCGCCGCGCCTGCCCATGTCATCTTTCCGTCGGAGACAATCGCATCGGCGGGCGATCCAATCTCCGCAACGACGACCGGGCCAAACGCCGCGCTGGTCAAATTGCCGAAGACATGCGCCAGCTTCGGACGCGTAAAGGTGACCACCGCATCGGCACGAAACGCATCCTGCGCGGTCTGCGCGGTTGAGTCCGCGTCCCATCCCGAGGGCAGATCGACCGCAACCACCGGCGCATCCGATTTTGCAACCAACTCGCGCAGTGTCGCAGCCAATCCACGCAATGGGGGCCGAAAGCCGGTGCCCACCACTGCGTCAATGAGCAGGTCCGCTGAATCCATAGCACTGCAAGCTGCCGCAAGCGCAGCTTCATCGGTGATCGGGCTGATCGCAACTGCCGGGGCTTCGGCGCGGAGTCGCGCCAGCGCTGTTGCTGCCTCGCCCTCCACCTCATCCTCGCGTCCCAGCAGCAGCACAGCGACGCCCACCTCTGCCGCCGCCAGCACACGCGCAGCAACGAATCCATCGCCGCCGTTGTTGCCCTTGCCGCACAGCACAAGCACACTCTCCGCTGACGGATACTGGCGCAAACAAATGTCCGCAACAGCTCGTCCTGCGTTTTCCATCAACTCCGCCAGCGGTATGCCGAACTGCTTCGTCGTGCGCCGGTCCGCCGCGCCCATCTCCGATGAGGTCAATATCTCCATCTGTCCCTTCTACGCGCATTGGGGCGGCAACGCCAAGACCATTCAGGGATTAACCCTAAAACTTACCCCCAGCGCCCAGTCGCTGGCCCGTCCGCTCGCGTCTTTTCCCTGTGTGCAGCCGTCTGAAAGGAATGTTCACTCCCCGCCTCTCCTCACTCGCTGCATCCGCCCTCGCGCTCGCCCTGTTGCCGCTCCCACTCGCCTGCCTGGCGCAGGCCACGCCTGGCGCTCCCACCCCGCCGCGCAGTTGGGTGGACAAGGACACCGGCCACCGGGTGTGGCGGCTCAGCGACGAGCCGAACTCGGGCGGCTTCTACTTCAACATCAATGCCTATACACCGGACGGCAAGCAGATGATCTACACCGCGCCGGACGGGATCCATGTGCTGGACATGGCGACGATGAAGACCAAGCTGTTGGTGGCAAACCCGCCGAGCGTTGCGGGTGGCCAGGGCGCGGGGACAGTCCACGCGCTGGTGGTGGGGCACAAGACGAACAGCATCTTCTATACCAAAACAGACGCAGCCGGCGTGACCGCGGTCTACAAGGCGGACACCAACACAGGAGCGGTCCGTAAGCTGGTGGACCTGCCTGCCAAGCGGAACATTGTCAGCGTCAATGCCGATGAGACGCTGGCGGCAGGCACCTACAACGAGGTCGACGCAACCGGCAAGGAGTACGGATCGAACCTGCCATCGGCCGCGCCGGCAGCCGGCGCTACGCCCGCCGCCGGAGCCACGGACAACCGCGTCGCAAGCGCGGCGCAGGGGCCGCACTACCAGCCGGCCAACAAGGGAGCGATGATGGAGGCCCGGCTGGCTGCGCGGATTCCACTTGTGCTCTTCACCATCCGGTTGGAACCGGGGCCTAACGGAGAAAAGCCGGGCACGGAGAAGATTCTGCTGCACTCGACCGACTGGGTGAACCACCTGCTGTTCTCTCCCACCGATCCTGAGCTTCTGATGTACTGCCACGAGGGGCCGTGGCAGAAGGTGGACCGCATCTGGATGATCCACACCGACGGCACCCACAACACACTCATCCACCCGCGCACTATGTTGATGGAGATCGCGGGCCACGAATTCTGGGGCCTGGATGGCGAGACCATCTGGTACGACTGGCAGTATCCCAAGGGCGAAGACTTCTTCCTGGCAGGCTACAACCTGAAGACGGGCCAGCACACCGCGTACCACATGCAACGAGACGAGTGGTCGATTCACTTCAACCTGACCAAGGACCTCGACCTCTTCTGCGGCGATGGCGGCGATCCAGGCCAGGTCGCCAAGGCCAGGGATGGGGAATGGATCGAGCTATTCCGTCCGCAACTGGTCCGGGGGGATTCAGGTGCGCTGAACTCGCCGGTGTTCTGGCAGCCGGGCGTCTTCCATTCCGAACGCCTGGTCAACATGTCGCACCATAACTATCGCGAAGAGCCGAATGTGCGCTTCTCGCCGGACAAGAAACTGGTGCTCTTCACCAGCAACATGTTCGGGCCGAGCTACGTCTTTGGCGCGGAGGTGGCCAAGGCGGACAATCCGCCCGCCGGGGACGTGCAGTCCACGCCGGAGCTGGCGCGCAGGTTCAACCCGGTCGATCCTCCCAGCGGCAATCGTCCGGCCGCCGCCGCACCCAGCGCGCGCTGAGTCGATCCAGCGGCCTTACTTGGTACAAAAGTTGCATCGACATCGCGAAAGTGGCATGGTGTTCTGCGCCTGGCACTTAATACCTTTGGGGCAGGAGCATTTTCCCATGACCCTGCGCCCTCGTGCGTTCCTGCTGCTGAGTCTGCTTGGCCTCCCGCTTGCCCTGTTCCTTGCAGGTTGCAACAAGGTGGAATCCCTCTCCATCGTCCCCGGATCGGGGATTGAGGTCTTGACCGCCGTTGGCCAAACGGCGCAGTACACGGCATACGCAGGCGAGCAGATGGGTTCTGGGCCCCAAACGACAAACAACGTTACAAACTCGGTGAGTTGGTCGTCCAGCAACCCGAATGTCGCCACCATCGACTCCTCCGGGCTGGCAACAGCGGTAGCAGCTGGATATGTCCAGATTACCGCTACGTCATCCAACAATGTGATTGCGACCTCCGACCTGACGGTGAAAATAGCGGGGACCAGCGCTGGTGGAAGCGGAAGCAGTATCACTTCGATTACCGTGATTCCAGGCTCGCAGTCGGTCGCTTTGCCGAGTCAAACCAGCCAGTTCCTCGCCATTGGAACGACATCCTCGGGTGCTACCGTGGACCTCAGCAACCAGGTGGTCTGGAGCTCAAGCAGCGCCCAGATTGCCACAATCGGCGGCGCCGGGCTGGCTACGGCGATCGGGCAGGGGACCACGACCATTGCTGCCCTCTACGTCAACTCACCGGGCGGGACCGTGGTGACCGGGACCGCGACCTTCACCGTGGTGGGGGGGACCACCGAGAAGTACACAGCGGTAAGCATTATTCCAGGCTCACAGGCGCTGTCGGCGTCGGGCCAGACCGGACAGTTCATTGCACTGGCCACCTCCGGAACTACCAGCCTGCAGACCGATGTCACCAGCTCGCCCCAGATCAAGTGGAGTTCCAGCATTCCAACCGTTGCCACCGTTAGTGCGACCGGGCTTGCCGCGGGCGTAAGCGCGGGCACCAGCTCCGTCACGGCGGAGTTGACCAACACCGATGGCAGCGTGGTCTCCGGTACCGCGTCCGTTGTGGTCTCCCTTACCGCCGCACCGGAGCCTCTGCTCTCGCTCACCATCATTCCCGGCTCCATTACGGTCGACAATTTGCAGGACACCGGGCAGTTCCTGGCCATTGGCACGTTCTCGACCGCTCCCTACGTCCGCGACCTGACCAACTCGCCCAGCCTCACCTGGATCTCATCCTGGCCCAGCGTCTTTCCCGTGGACACCAACTCAGGAGGCAACTCGGGGGCCACCGCCGGGACTGTCACTGCCTACGGGTCGGGAAACGCCAGCATCATAGCCGAAGCAACCAGCAGCGACGGGACCATCCAGACGGCTACGGCGACCTTCAACTGCCCCCTGGTTCTACCCAATCCCAGCGGCAACCCGCCAACCCCGGGTTCTTGCTATCCAGGTACGCAGGCGTTCGCACTGTTGGCGACGCTCACCATCTACAACGAAGGCTTGAATACCATCAACTGGGAGGTCACCGCTCCCTCTGCTACCGGGACGGCGAACGTGCTGCATTGCGGCCCAGGCTGGACCCTCAATGGCGGCACGGGCGGCTCTGTCTGCACGGCGACCTACCCCATTGGCGCCACCGTAGTCTTGAAGGCCAGTGGAGGTGCCTTCGGTGGTTGGTCCTACAACTGTACACCGAGTAACGCGAGTGGCGTGCCGCTGAATCCCGTGGTGATTACCGCAGCCGGCCCGAACTATTGCACCATCACGTTCTCGTCCGCCGTTTACAACAATGGCAATCTTGTCACTCCCGCCAATACCAACGTTACGCTGGGAGCGATCTTCAATTAGCCGTATGTTTGTGCATACGCACACAGCGAACCATTCAACTCCGGGGGTCTATGCGATAAGACGCATAGGCCCCTTAAAATTTGTGGAACATAAAGAAGGCCCCGGCTACAAGGCATCCGGCTGCTACAGCATGGTTCCAGTGCAGCCTGTCGCCGAAGTAAAGCACCGTGAAGACACCAAAGACGCTGAGCGTAATCACCTCCTGGATCACTTTGAGCTGGTCTGGCGAGTACACCTGCGAACCTAGCCGGTTGGCGGGCACCTGCAGGCAATACTCGAAGAACGCAATCGACCAGCT
>JBEKCX010000698.1:0-3163 GCA_050014655.1 Occallatibacter sp.
CGCAGCGCCATCTGGTCGGTGACAATCTGCGTCAGGTCCGGCTTCTTCAGTCCATGCTCCTGCTCGTTGAACTTGTCCACCTTGCTGGACCAGTTCATGCTGCAGAACTTCGGCCCGCACATACTGCAGAACGCCGCCTCCTTGTAGTACTCGTCCGGCAGCGTCTCGTCGTGCATGGAGCGCGCCGTCTCCGGGTCTAGCGAGAGCGCGAACTGTTTGTCCCAGTCGAAGGTGTAGCGCGCCTGTGAGATGGCGTCGTCGCGGTCGCGCACGCCGGGCCGGTGGCGAGCTACGTCGGCCGCATGGGCCGCAATCTTGTACGCGATAATCCCGTCCTTCACGTCCTTCTCGTTGGGCAGGCCAAGGTGCTCCTTCGGCGTCACGTAGCATAGCATCGCCGCCCCGTGCCAGCCGATCATCGCCGCCCCAATCGCCGATGTGATGTGGTCGTAGCCGGGCGCGATGTCGGTCACCAGCGGCCCCAGCACATAGAACGGCGCGCCATCGCACAGCTCCACCTCCTTGTCCACCTGCAGCTTGATCTGGTCCATCGGGATATGCCCCGGCCCCTCGATCATCACCTGCACATCGGACTGCCATGCACGGCGAGTGAGCTCGCCGAGAGTTTTCAATTCCGCGAACTGCGCCTCGTCGCTGGCGTCCGCCAGGCATCCCGGCCGCAGCCCATCGCCCAGCGAGTAGCTCACGTCGTACTTCGCCAAGATCTTGGTGATGCGGTCGAAGTTCTCGTATAGAAAATTTTGTTTGTGGTGCGATGTCATCCACTGCGCCAGGATCGCGCCGCCGCGACTGACAATTCCTGTGATCCGCTTGGCCACCATCGGGACGTATTGGATCAGCACCCCGGCGTGGATCGTAAAGTAGTCCACGCCCTGCTGCGCTTGCTCTTCGATCACCTCCAGGTAGAGATCGATGTTCAGGTCTTCCAGCTTCTTCACTCGCGCCAGCGCCTCGTAGATCGGCACCGTGCCAATGGGCACCGGCGAGTGGCGCAGGATCTGTTGGCGGATCATGGGAATGTCGCCGCCGGTCGACAGGTCCATCACTGTGTCCGCCCCGTAGTGGACGGCGGTATGCAGCTTGCGCAACTCCTCGTCCACGTTCGACACCATCGCCGAATTCCCGATGTTCGCATTGATCTTGCACAGCGATCCCACACCGATCGCCATCGGCTCCAGCTCCGGGTGGTTGATATTGGCCGGAAGTATCATGCGACCCACTGCAATCTCATCGCGCACAAACTCTGGCTTCAGCTTCTCCACCTGCGCCACATAAGCCATCTCTTCGGTAATCAGCCCCTTGCGCGCAAAGTGCATCTGGCTCATGTTGCTGTCGCCGCTGCGCGCAGCCTCTTCGCGGCGCTTCACAATCCACTCCGCGCGCGGCGCCGGAACTGTGTAGTCATCGCCCAATCCATGCGCTCCATTTCCGTTTCTCTGCTTCTGATCTCCGTTCGCGCTCATAGTTTTCCCCCCGCATGAAATGCCGATGATCTCTCCAAAGTATACCCTGCAACAGTCCCTGTCGGCGCGGGCGGAGACAGCATCGCTAAGCGGTCGAGAACATCGCAAAATGGTCCGTTGAACAACCTCTGAATGAACGTGTTGCAAGCACACCGCGAAGCGGTCTAATAACCTGTTTAATAGCTCGGCTTACCCTACAGAATCGTACTTGTTTTGCTTAAGGGCACGGCTTCAGCCGTGCCGTAGATGCTGCATTTGGACTTTGGCTTTAGCCACTGAGGTCAGTTTCCGTGGCGCTCGCATGAGTTGTTAAATAGGTTCTCAGGGGTATACCTACTCTGGTTCCGCCCTAATCGCCGGAGCGGTCTTCGAGATTGCCCGCAGCCAGGTCGCAGGCGCGCCACAGATACCAGCTAGCGACCGAGCACCAGGGGTGCCATTTCTTAGCCCGCTTCTCCATCTCCAATGGTTTGGGCAAGTCCGCGGGCGTGACTTTGTCCGCGGGCTTCAGCTTGCCGAAGGTCAGCGCGAAGCCCTTGCGCACGCCATAGTCGCTCACCGGCAGTACGTCGGGACGGCCCAGGCGGAAGATCAGAAGCATCTCCACCGTCCAGCGCCCAATGCCGCGAACCTGCGTCAGGTGTTCGATGATTGCCTCGTCCGACATGCGGCGGATCTGCGCCAGCGTGGGCACGGTGCCGTCGATCGTCTTGGCTGCAAGGTCGCGCAGCGCAAGGGATTTATTGTGTGAGAGGCCCGCCGCGCGCAGTTGCTCGTTGGAGCAGTCGATCAGGTGTTGTGCGGAGAAGTGTAACGGCTCGCCATTGCGGGTCGTACCGCAGATCGGTGCGAAGCCTTCCAGCAGACGGCGATGAATAGTGGCCGCGGCCTTGCCGTGTAGTTGTTGATAAACGATGCTCTCTGCCAGCGCCTCGAAGGGCGACTGCGCGCTGGCCAGGCGTAGAGTGCATGGGCCGGCGCGCGCGATCAGGCGTGCCAGTTTTGCATCGGCGGCAGAAAGCTCGAGGCAGGCAAGCGCACTATCGTAGCGGGGTGGGCGCGGTCGTTGGCGCGGACGAGGCATCCCTAAACGGTATCGCAGCCACCCACATAATGTCTTCTGCGGTGCGCCTGGCTCGCAGCGGTCCAGCCGTCTGCTCTTCGTCCGATTATCGAATATAGAAGTTAAAAATCAGCAGTGAATGGGCCGGTTCGCTTGGAAAGGTCATTTTCCCGCTGTTATACTCAATCTCGACGCGCCCCTGGGTGTGATGCTCGTCACTGACAACGTTGTCTGTATCTGATCTATCTCCGCTTCTACATGCCAATCATGCGCATCAGGACCCCGGTGCTGCAACCAACCCCGGTTCCAAAGCTGCCTAACTGCAAGCCTCTGAAAAAAATAGCTGAAACGAATCAATCCCCCAAAGCATCCATAGCTAACCACTCAGAAACGCTGAGGAGACGGGAAAGCAACGCATGGCGCAGGTTTTTGATCGCACTTCGAACGCACTGGCACGGGCAAGTCTGGTGTTAACGGGCCTGATCGTCATTGTGCTTGGCGTTACCCTGGATCAGTTGCAGCGTTCCCCCTGGGTCACGCGGCAGGGCCAGAGGGCGGACCAGCCCATCCCCTTCAGCCACAAGCATCATGTGGAGGGCCTGGGCCTGCAATGCCA
>JBEKCX010000699.1:0-2508 GCA_050014655.1 Occallatibacter sp.
TGGGATGCTCACGCAAGTTCTCTAATGGGTCGATGCAGCGAGCAGATCGCCGGAGGCGGCAAGTGCAATCGCCGTCTTCCATGAAATGCACGTCCGCGGAGGAGGTGATCCATGCAACTAAGGGTGAGGATGCTCATGGCGGCGGGTCTGCTGATTTGCGAACTCCCGTACGGAAGGTCGGAACCGCTCCCCAACGTGGCCACGGTGGACAAGCTCGCGGCCGCCAGGATGGATGAGGAGAAAGGCGACTTGGCACGCATACACACCGATTATGCACAGGCCGTTTTCTATTATCGCAAAGCTCTGCGCGCCGACCGTCAGAATGCCGAGCTATATAACAAGCTGGGCGTGGCACAACTCAAGATGGACAATAAGGGTTCTGCGCGCAAATCCTTTGCGCGTGCGGTGAGCTACAACCCCCAGTACGCGATTGCCCTGAACAACCTTGGGGCCGTAGACTGCCTGGACCGCAAGTACAAGCCTGCCGTCAGCTACTTAAAACAGGCGCTGGCGCTGGATGAATCGCAAGTCCCTACCCATGTCAACCTGGCGGAAGCCTGGATCGGCCTGGGCGAGACGGACCGCGCCATGACGGAATACACGCGGGCCCTCGAACTGGACCCCGATGCACTCAGCGAGAACGAGAATGGGATCCTGGCGCTGGTCAGTACGCCGGAACAGCGCGCCCGCACTGCCTACATCGTTGCAAGGTCGTATGCCAGGCGCGGCAACCTCGAAGGGGCCCTGGAGTATCTGCAAAAAGCCAAAGAGGGTCACTATCCCGATCTGGCCAAAGTGTATTCCGAACAGGAGTTCGCCCCTCTCTGGAAGGACCCCCGTCTGGCTAAAATCATCAAGCGCTAGAAACTCTTTTGTCTCACTTGAAATCGCGGGATTGTCAACCAGTGCGGTCATACAGTTTCAATCATTAGAGTTGTCATCAACATTAAAATGTAGCCATATAACTCGCATCTCAGGTGCGTGACTGCTGCGCTTGGTCTGTTTGACGGAACCAATTATACGAAGGTTATAATGCGTCATTATGAAACGACTTTTCATTGTCGCCCTAGCACTTATCTCGGCAGTTTCTATCAACGCCCAGATTGCCATGCCGCACACCGGCGCTACTGCCTTCAAAGATACCTCCATGCTCAAGCCCCCCGCTGGAGCGAAGGTCGCCATCGTCGAGTTTGAAGACCTTGAGTGCCCCAAATGCGCCTATGAAGCCCCCATCGTTCGCGCCGCAATTGACCACTATCAAATCGCCTACCTCCATCACGACTTCATCATCAGCTACCACACCTGGTCCCGTGAGGCTGCCATTACAGCCCGGTATCTCCAAGACAAGGTCTCTCCGAAAATCTCCGAGCAGTTCCGCCTCGATATCTTCGCCAATCAGAAAGGTATCAGCAGCAAAGATGACCTTGTACGCTTCACTCTTCAATGGTTCCGGAAGCACAACCTGCAAATGCCCTTCGTGGTCGATCCCTCTGGCAACTGCGCGAAGGAAGTGCAGGCGGACTGCACCCTCGGCGAGCACCTCGGCGTCGCAGGTACTCCCACGATCGTCGTCGTCACCGCACACCAGTGGATCGAGGTCACTGACGTGAATCAACTATATGCAGCTATTGATCGTGCCGAGTCGGCGGTGGGTGCAACAACTATCCATGCCCAACCAAGTGTACGCAAGCAATAGAGATGCAATTCCAGTAATCACCTGACACAGCAACTCCTACCGCAGCGCCATGCGCCGGCTCTCTATCGCGGCGAGATACGGTCGCGCCTTCTCCAGCGCACCCTCCGCGGTGATGCCATACTTCGTGCGCAGGGCCTCCAGCTTGCCGTGCTCAATGAACTGGTCGGGCCAGCCCACGCGCACCACCGGAACATCGAGTTCCAGTTCACTGAGCGTCTCCAGTACGGCCGAGCCGAAGCCGCCTGCCAGCACATGGTCCTCCAGCGTCACCAGCAGGCCGCAGCGGCGCGCGTACTCCGCCACGCATGATCGGTCGATCGGCTTGACGAAGCGGGGATTGATTACCGCCGTCGAGAAGCCCTCGTGCCGCAGCATCGTGGCCAGCCGCATCGCCTCGGGAAGCATCGCGCCCAAGCCGAAGATCGCAACATCGTGGCCGTCCTCGATCACCTGCGCCACACCGATCTCCAGCGCCACCGGCTGCGCCTTCACCGGCACGCCCGGCCCCGCGCCGCGCGGGTAGCGGATGGCCACCGGCCCATTGTGCAGCAGCGCGGTGAACATCATGTCGGCCAGCTCGTCCTCGTCCCTCGGCACCATGTGGATTAGGTTGGGCAGGCTGCGCAGATAGCTGATGTCGAACAGCCCGTGATGGGTCGGCCCATCGTCGCTGGACAGCCCGCCGCGGTCCATGCAGAACACCACCGGCAGATTCTGTAGGCATACGTCATGCACAATCGGGTCGAACGCGCGCTGCAAAAACGTCGAGTAGATGGCGCAGAACGGCTTGTATCCCTTGGTCGCCATGCCCG
>JBEKCX010000700.1:0-2720 GCA_050014655.1 Occallatibacter sp.
CGTACTTTGCCGCCGCCGATGATCACGCCGTTGACCTTGACGGTCACGTACTCAATGTGGGTGTCAGCCTCGTTGGTCTTGATCTCGAGGGTCACATTGCGATCGGGAAAGTTCTTGGTGTAATAGGTCCGGATCCAGCCCTTGATGCCGCGCGTGCGCACAATGCGCACCCACTCATCAGCCTCACGGATGCGTCGGCTGAACTGCCAGTCGGTCATGGCGTATGCCTTCGGCAGCTTCGAAGTCCGGATGTATTCATCGAACAGGATGGCGATTGTGTCGGCGGTCATCCACTCGCCGATTGCTCCGCGTACTGCTGCTGAGATTCCCTTACCGCTCGCTGCCATCGTCTGTACTCCCGTCCATGTCAGAGTTTTTGTCCAGGCCGGTCTTTTCGGTAAAGTCTGCCTGGGCTGCGTTGTATTGATCGATCGAGTTCATCGGGATGGTTTCCAGGCCGATGACCTGAATCAGCCAGTCCGTCATTGCCTTCAGAACCGGCCCGTTGCCGTACACGAGATACCAGCTTCGCATCGCTCGCAGAAGAACTGCGGGATTGGTGGGTGGATACAACCGGAAGAGTGTGGCCCAGACTACTTTCAGGGCCTCAGCGTTGACTTTCTGGTTTTCCAGTGTTTGAACCATCAGCGTTTTCCTTGCCAGCGGGCTGTCAAAGCGTTCATCTCGCGGGCGAGCATCTCCACGTAGGTGAAGCAGCCCGGTGCCGCATTCTCCGGCAGCATCATCCGATGGAGGTGATCGATCCGTCTTTTCAACTCATCGAAGTCCATCGGATCGGACTGTGTGCACGGTTTGTCGTGTGTACAAGTCGCTTCTGCCATCAGGCTCCTTACTTCCTCCGCCGCGAACGGGAACGCTGTGAAGCGGAACGGCGGCCTTTGACACGCCGCCGGCTCATGCGCATCAAAGCGGGTGCAAAGTCGTAAATGCTGAACGACGGGAACACGTCATGAAACGCACCCATGAGGGACATAGGCCACATCGGTTCTTCCTCTTTTCTGGTAACAGTCTTTTCGTGCAAAAGGATGGTGCGCTCTCAGGCGGCCATGCGCATCGCGGTTCGCCGCTCGTCGGCCTGTCTTGCCTTGGCCCAATTCTTCAGGAAGCCATGTTCTACTCCAGTGATCTCGTCGATCGAGAACACGGACAGCAGCAGGATGATCTCCATCGCAAAGATGGACAGGTAGCCAAGGCCAACAGCAATCAAGATGCCGACAGTCGTGCGCAACCATGCTTCCTTGATCGGGCGCGTCACCCATAAGCTGATCCAAGCGCACAGGAGTGCCGGCAAACGCAGCGCCGACAGCATCAATAGTGCCAGTTCGGTCAAGCTCTTGGTGATCAGGAAAACCACCCGTTTCCCGGGGTATTTCCGCTTATTCCGCCAGAACAAAAGCCCTGAGAGGAACAGGATGGTCGCGGTCCAAAAGACTAGGACTGTTTTCATAGGATGTACCTCGTTGGGCGGGGCTACTTTGCGACAGTGGCGACGACGTACACGTACTCCAGCGCCAAGCTGGGGTCGGTCGATCTGACACTGTGTTCGGTGTCCGCTGGGATGAAGATGAAGCAGGGTGCTTCGAACGGTTGTGGCGGGTCGTTCCTGGTCAGCATTTCGCCGCGGCCACGCATGACCACGATGGACTCTTCCGAGTTGCCAGTCGTGTGCCAGCTAACAGCCTGGTTGGATTTCAGGCGTACATGGCCACTGCGCATGCCGACACTTGAGGAGGGCGTGATGCGCAGTGGCTCATGCTTGGTGAACGGAGTGAGGAGCGATTGGATGAAAGGCAGGAGGCTCATGCGGCTCCGAGTACTTCAGTGCGTGGATACAGGTTTTTGAGGCTGCTGATATCCTTCAGCAGCCTGGTTTGAATGCGAGCAACGGTGAGTAGAAGGCCGGATATCACCAGGATGAGCCCAAGCAGAAACAGGAACGGCTTCATTGAGGATTACTCTTAGGCCGCATTCTCCGTGGACGACGGGACTGGGTCGCCGGCGAAGAAGTCCTTCACATGAATGGCGCCGGCTTTGATGCTCTTGCCGAAGTTGGAAACAGCGGTGTCGACCTGGTTTCTCAGGGTCTGGTCTTCCTGCTGCTTGATGATGAGATAGCCCACTCCACATACGGCGAGCAGGCCGAAGAAACACGCTCCAAGCGCTTTCAACATGGTGAAACTCCTTTGCAACAATTGAGATGAGGATGCGGGTGAGGGAGAGGTTAGGCAGCTTTTTGGGGGGCGTGCCAGCAGGCTTCGAAGCGCAGGCGGCGCTTCTCGAAGTACTCGACCAGCTTCAGGGCAAGAAATCCGGTGGCCAGACTGACAAGGATGGAGAAACACGCGACCAACAGCAAACGCGCGGCCAGGATCAGAGCAGCTTTCATGCGACGGCTCTCCTTCCTCCGAGCCGATTCTTCCGGAACGGCAGGATGACCAGGTCGTACAGGCCGACAGTGGCCAGGACCAGGATGAAAGTAGCGAACATGAAGATCGCAGCCTTCACGACGATGTTGTAGATGAGCGCGAAGATCAGGGCGGTGACGGCAAGTACTTTCATGCTGGTGCTCCTTTGAGTGCGTACAGCAGTTCCCGGCGACGCTTTCTGAACTGTCTGAATGGCAGCAAGACGAAGATCATGAGGGCATTGAACGCGGTGCCTCCAAGCGCGAAGGTGACCGAGGCCGGGTTGCTGATCCC
>JBEKCX010000701.1:0-3152 GCA_050014655.1 Occallatibacter sp.
TCGCGAAATCGTTGGCCGAGGGGTCCTGGCGCAAAAATGTAAATCTCCAGACACGCGGATGTCCGTGCCGCGTCAATGGCCGCCAGCATCGCGGGAAACACTTCGTCCCCGGTGCGCAACCACTGGCAAGCCGTCTGGGTCGCAGTGGAAGACATGCCCCAAAGACTATTTTGCGCCGGAGGAAATGGCAATGATGGCGAATTTGCCGGGGAAGACTGCCGGCGGATTGCGAAAGTCAGTGACCAAGGTACATGTACTGGTCGCCCACCACGTCGACGTATTCGACGCCATCCGCCGCCGGGCAGCGCCATCAATCATCCGCAGTAGGGTTACACCCCATAGCGAAGTCCCGGCGCATCGCTTAGTGTCACCCGAATGTTGGAAGCAAACGCAGCAACAAGTAAGAATTCAACGAAAATGAAAACAAACCGCATCCTCTCGTTCTTCGTGGCCACGGGCGCTATTTTGGTCACCGCCGCCTCGCTGCGAGCCTCCGACACGGACAGCCGCATTGAGTCCTCCGCCTCCAAGTCCTACGTGTTCAAGACCTATCTCAAGGACGATTCCATCAAAACTGTGTCCAAGGACGGCATTGTCACCTTGACCGGCACGGTCTCCGAACAGTCCCATAAGGCCCTGGCCCAGGATACGGTGGAAAGCCTGCCCGGAGTGAAAAGCGTGGACAATCAATTGAAGATCAGCGGCGAACAGCCCGCCGAACATTCCGACACCTGGATCAGCATGAAGGTCAAATCCGCCCTCCTGTTTCATCGCAACGTCAGCGGCACCGGAACCAAGGTTTATGTCAAAGACGGCATTGTCACATTACAAGGCGAAGCCAGCAGCCTGGCCCAAAAGGAGCTTACCACCGAATACGCCAAGGACATTGACAATGTCAAAGAGGTCAAAAACGAAATGACGGTTGCCAACACCCCGCCAGCGCCTGACTCGACCCTCGGCGACAAGATTGATGACGCTTCCATCACGGCCCAGGTCAAATCGTCCTTGATGGCTCATCGCTCCACCAGCGCCTTGCACACCAAAGTCTCAACATCGGACGGGGTCGTCACCTTGAGCGGCATTGCCAAAAACGCCGCTGAGAAGAGCCTTGTCACCAAACTCGCCACCGACATCAATGGGGTGACCAGCGTGATCAATAATATGACGATCACCGTGCCTGTGGTCTCCAATTAAAACGCCATTTCTCCGCTGGCTGGCGCCAAAGTGCGCCAGCTCGCGGTAAATAAGGAACAAAACAAACCGAAAGAAAAACATATGTTATACACAATTGCGGTCGTCTTAATCGTTCTTTGGCTGCTTGGTCTGGTGACAAGTTACACCATGGGCGGATTTATTCACATCCTGCTGGCCATTGCCGTTATCATGATCCTCGTCAACCTCCTTTCAGGTCGCAGGACCGTCTGATGGGCTTCCAATTGAGACAACAGAGCTGGAGATTCAACATGAACACAAAAACGATAGTTGCGGTTATTCTCGTGACTTTGGGCATTGTGGTGCTCGCCTACTCGGGCATCACCTTTAAGACACCGGGGAAGCCGATCGAGTTCCTCGGCATGCACATGGAAACGACCCACAGCCACTTTATCCCGCCCGTCGTCGGAGCACTTGCTCTTGTCGGCGGGATCGTGTTGCTGCTGGTGAAACCCAAATCCGTCTGATGAGCGAAGTCGAAACGCGTGCATAAACTCAAAACATGCGCGCCAACCGGGGTTCGCCAAACAAACTCACCTTCATGAAACATAATCATAACCACGATAATTCCCAGAGCGCCGGCCCCCATCTCGTGCCCGTTCGCTTTGAATTCACTCATCCGACGGCCCACACTGTTTGCGTCGCGGGCACTTTCAACGACTGGCACCCCGAAGCCAAAGCCATGCATCCTTCGGGGAACGGTCATTGGCTGAAGGATACAGCCTTGCCGCCTGGCAACTACGAATACTGTCTGGTGGTGGACGGGCATTGGATGGCCGACCCACTGGCCACCGAGTCGGTGCCCAACCCTTTTGGCGGGAAGAACTCGGTCTTAAGGGTGGCACATTCCCTGCAAACAGCATAGGCTGCCGTCTGGCAGTGGATCTGCGCGCCCAGGTTCAATGCATGGATGAAGCCCACAAAACCTCCCCCTTTTCCAAAGCGCTGCGCGGCGACACTTCCGTTAAGCTCATGATGGAAGAGCACAAGTATTTTCGCCGTCAGTTTGACGGTGGATCTAAACGAAAAACAATAAATCACACATTATTATGACGACACTCGAAGTCAAAGGAGACTGGAACATCACCAAAGGCAAGTTGAAGCAGAAGTGGGCCAAGCTCACGGACAGCGACCTCCAATACGTGGAAGGCAAACATGAAGAACTGGTTGGCCGGATTCAGAAACTCACTGGCGAAACCCGCGAAGCAGTGGAAAAAGTGATCAAGGATTCCTCTGGCGGCCCGTGCTGCTGCTCTCATTAAGCAGTGTTTCTGAGTCACACCGGTCAACAGTATGCCGCCATTCCTTCAATCCGTCATGGTCATCAATCGTCTTCTCTACTCCCTTGACCTCACCAAACGGGTTTATCTGGAGGGCGCCGGTTTCGCCCAGCTCCTCTCTGACTTTTTGCCGCTCGCCGTCATCGTCTTGGTAACCCTTTCCGGCACCGCGTGGCTGTTCCGGCGACGGTTGACCTAACCTGGAAAAGTGTGCTGCACAGACTCGCTCGAGAGGGCGTTCATCGAGGATTAGATGGAGACAGGCATGGCGCACCGCACGCGGCGTGGGGTTGATCCTGGAAGAAACAGAATTCGCAGTCACAGAATCCGATGGTTCTTCTGATTTTCGTAACATACTTTAAATCAACAACATATAGGATGAGTTTCTTGAGAGCCAACTACAAGCGACGCATCCGCAATGCACCGGTTGTCTTCGCTGGCAAATTTGCCATCGGCAAATTTGCCGTCATTGCCATTTCCTCTGGCGCAAAATAGTCTTTGGGGCATGTCTTCCACTGCGATCCAGACGGCTTGCCAATGGTTGCGCACCGGGGACGAAGTGTTTCCCGCGATGCTGGCGGCCATTGACGCGGCACGGACATCCGCGTGTCTGGAGATTTACATTTTTGCGCCAGGACCCCTCGGCCAACGATTTCGCGA
>JBEKCX010000702.1:0-3324 GCA_050014655.1 Occallatibacter sp.
ACAGTGGCTATGAAAACGACCACTGCAATAAAAGTTCCTGGCTTGGGTTCTTTTTACCTGGTGCGTGCACCATGGACAACCTTGCATTAGTAATAACCCTCGCACCTGAATTTGTCTATTATGGAGCTAAATGGGCATTAAAAAAGGTTTTTTGAGAAAGTGATGGGCGAGATTCGCGAGAGCTTATGGGAACGATGTTGCACGGCAAAGGTGACGCAAGCGGAGGTAACGACAATGTTGAAATGCTTTCTACACACAAAAAGGTGCCTGCTTATCGTTGCGATATGTCTTTCATGTTGTGCGATAAACGGATGTGTTGTGTCAATCTTCCCTTTGGCGACTGATTCGAGACTGCCAAAATGGTTAACACTTCCGCCGGGCCTCACACGCGCAGACGTTAAAGTTGTACTTGAATTTATGGAATCAAGAAAGGTTGATATAAAGGTTGTATTAACTGATAGAAAATACAAGAAACTCGCAGAGGTAACTGGCAAGACGATAGGACCGATTCTGTCGCGAGGTTTCTTTATTGAGGTTGTAAACGGCATTCCAGAAATTATAGGGTTCAAAGCCCAAAGTAACGGACAAGGTAGGAAGGACTCAGTATTTTATGTCGTCGATGACCCTGCTCTAAGGAAGAAGCTTTTGGATGAGAACGGAGGTCCCATTTCTGCCCATTGAGTCAGGGCGGCCGAGGTCTCGTTTCTAAGACGAGTGAGACGATGGCGGGCGGCGCACCCCTAATAACCCGCGAATGAGGGTGGCCCATCCTTCGCCTCTTCTCTGGCGAAGGGTGGGAGACCACGAAGCTAGACCGTCCGTCCTGGGAGTCTCGTATTGTCTCCCTGCCATGGAACGGAAAGACTGTAAGTTCCGAGGCCCCGGAATTAGGCCCCTTCGGCAAGCTCTAGGCAGGCGCCAGAGCACACGTGTTGTGATGGAAAGGGACACTCGGAATGAGCGGGACGTTGAGAAGCTATCTGATCGGAGCATGCGCCTTGGCGCTGTGCGCTTGCGCCGCGGCACAGCAGGCATCGCCAGCCAAGCCGCAGAGTGTTGCCGAGAAGCTGGGCTATGCGGCGGATGCACGTCTGCTGGTGATCGAGGCCGAGGACCTGGGCATGGCGCACTCCATCGACAAGGCCAGCTTTGAGGCGTTGGAGAAGGGCTGGGTAACCACGGCGGGGATTCTGGTGCCGGGGCCGTGGTTCCCCGAGGTTCTGCGCTGGTCCCGCAACCATCCCAATGCCGACCTGGGCATCCGGCTGGACCTGAACGCGGATTGGTCGAGCTACCGCTGGCGTCCCGTCTCCGGCCTGCAGAGAGGATCGGGGCTGACCGATCCGGGCGGGTATCTGTCGAGCAGCCAGGTCTACGTGGCACAGCACGCGACGCCGGCAGAGGTGGAGGGCGAGGCGCGCGCCCAAATCGAGATGGCCAAGCGGGCGGGAATCCCCATCAGCCACCTGGACAACCACATGCGCACCATGCTGGTGACGCCCGCCCTGTTTCAAGCGTACTGGAAGATGGGCCAGGAGTACGGGCTGCCGGTCATGCTGCCGAATCAGCAGGTTCAGTTGAAGGGCGTTGCCACGCAGAAGCCGGGCATCTACAGCTTCGGCGGCATCGAGGTGGATTTGGCCAGCCTGCCGGTGGATCGCGAGCTGGAGATCATGCCCGGCCTTGCGCAGAAGGACTGGCTGAGCGCTTACGAAAAGACCTTGGACGCTCTGCCGCCGGGGGTCTACTTGCTAAGCGTGCATCTGGGGTACAACGATGAGGAATTGCAGGCCATGACCTGGGATCATCCGAACTGGGGCGCGCAATGGCGGCAGAACGACCTGGATGTGGTGAGCAGCCCCGAATTCCAGAAGTTCCTCAAGGACAAAGGCTTTATTCTGGTTGGATGGAAAGACCTGCGGAAGGCGATCCCGGAGCAGCATCCGTAGACCGGATGGGAGCAGCGGCGGTGGGGCTTGAATCTTCATCCCGGATGCGCCGCGGGCGGGAGCGAGGCCTGACGCTGGTCGAGTTGGTCGTGACCGTGGCGATTCTGGCCATCCTGGCTACGGCGGCAGCGCCCATGTTGGTGGTCAGCGTGAAGCGGGACAGAGAGCGCGTGCTCCGCCGCGATCTGTGGGAGATGCGCGACGCCATCGACCGCTACAAGGACGCGGCCGACCGGGGCGCCTTCCAGATCAAGGTGGACAGCAACGGCTATCCGCCGGACCTGGAGACCCTCGTGGACGGGATAGACATCCAGGGCAAGAAGGTGAGGTTTCTGCGCCGGATTCCGGTGGACCCGATGACCGGCAAGGCCGAGTGGGGTTACCGCTCGATGCAGGACGACCCAAAGTCGGACTCCTTTGGCGGGCAGAGCGTCTTCGACGTGTATTCGAAGTCGCAGGGCACAGCCCTGGACGGCACCAAGTACTCCGACTGGTAGCCGGGGCCGAGCCTGAATCGCCGGCGCTACTTCTTCAGCCCCAGGCTGCGCAAAACCATGTCGTCATCGCGCAGACCGCCGTTCTCCTTGTAGACCACGCCGAATCCGCCTTGGTAATCCCACATGGTCCAGCCGATGTGGTTCTTCTCGAAAGCGGTGCGGGCCGCAGTGAGCCAACGCCCGCGATCCTCCGGCACGGAGAAGTTGCGGTAGACGCCGAACTCATCGCACATGAGAGGTCATCGCACATGAGAGGGACGTTCCGCTCATGCGCCCATTTGGCGGCGAACTCGATGTCGCTTGCGATCCGGTCCGCGTCCCAGTGGTCTTCCTTGTATTGGAGCAGCCTCCATCGCGTCTCCACGGAGTCGGTGTGTTCGATGACTTCCGAGACTCCCTTCTCCGTAGCCGGAAAAGGGAGGTTGCGCACATCGAGCCAATAGTCCAACCCCCAGGTAGCGCCCTGGTGGGTGAAGATATGGGGCTCGTAATAGTGGAAGTCATAGATAAGGTTGGCGTCCGGAAGAACAGGCAGCTCTACCAAGTCCCAGATATCGGAGTAGCCGGCGCCTTGAACAAGGATGGTCGAGTTGGGCGCATGATGACGGATCACCTGGATGGATTGCTGGAGAAGGCCGGACCAACTGTATAGATCGTTTACGCTGATCTCGTTCATGACCTCAAGGACGATTCGATCAGGATTCATCGCACCGTAATGGTCGGCGATCTGGCCCCACAACCGGAGATACTTCTCGGCAGCCTGCCCGTTAGCGATCAGTTGGTGCGTGTATTGCGGGTTGGGGTGGAAATCGAGAATGACATCGAGATCGACTGCAATTGCCTTCTGGATCACCTGATCCAGAAACTGAATGCGCTCA
>JBEKCX010000703.1:0-2589 GCA_050014655.1 Occallatibacter sp.
GTCCGCAGCGTGACGTTCCAGTCCAAGCGCCGGTTGCAGACTGGCGCGCCACCAATCCAATGCAACTATGAGACGATTGCTTCAATCTGTATATGGGGTGAACACCCCATAGCGCCCACGTTCTTCTTTTGCGACGATTGCCCTCATCATGTGAAACTTATGAAAACGCCGATGAAAACGGTTGAGCTTCTGGAACGTCCGACCGAAGCGTTCGAGGTGGCCATCGCCCCGGACGAATCGGAATACGCTTTGAACATCGCGGGGGTTTATCAAGATAGCGTGACCCGAGACTGGGCCATGCAGTCTTGTCGCCAGGCGACGCAAGTGGCTGGAGAAAAGCGGGTCCAAAACCTATGGTACAACGCCGACTCCCTCGGCGATACCGGGATTCTTCTGGAGGCCGTTCGCGCCGCCGTCGCGGCCGATGTGATTGTGATTTCAGTCTATGCTGCGGATGAGCTGCCGCTTGAGCTTTGCGTCTGGATTGAGGCGTGGTTGCCGCGCCGGCTCTCGCGGGTGGGCGCCCTCGCAGCGTTGATTGGCGCCGCGGATCCGCTGGATTCTCCATCTGTCCGCACGCTCGAATATCTGCAAGCCGTGGCGCGCAAGGCCGAATTGGATTTCATCCCGCAGGAGCGCAAGCGGCCAGACGCAACCCGAGTATCCGCCATCAAGCTGATCGCGGAACAAGCCAGCCTTACCTCGAAAGAGTTCCAGGAACTCCATGGCCGGCCTTGCGCCGCTTACTACCACTCGGGATTGAACGAGTAAATGGACAAATTGGTCGCATGTCAAACTTGCGGGTTGGTCCAGGAGGTGGACGACGTCCCGAAAAACTCTGTCATCAAATGCGCGCGCTGCAATTTCCAAATTTTCCATCGCCGCGTCAACAGCCGCGCGCGCACGCTGGCCTTTTCGCTCGCCGCCTTGATTCTCTATTTTCCATCGAACTTGTATCCCATTATCACCGCCGACTATCAAGGACAGCATACTCAGACGACTATTTTTCAGGGGATCAGTTCGCTGTTCGCGCATCAACAGTACTTCATCGCATCGCTGATTTTTTGCACCAGCATTTTGACGCCCGCGTTGAAAATCATCGGGCTGATTTTCATCACGCTCACACTCGGCTGGCCAAATTGGAAAAAGGCGCGCACCTGGATTTTTAAAATCATCAGCATCATTGATCCTTGGAACATGCTGGAGGTTTTTTTGCTCGCGATTTGCGTCTCCATGGTCGAACTGGGCGAAGTCGCCACGGTGCATCCGGGCCGCGGCGTTTTTGCCTTCGCGGCCTGCGTCGTGCTGACCCTGCTGGCGACGCTCAGTTTTGATTCGCGCCTGCTCTGGGATTCGCCTGAAGAGAAAAGACATTATGAATGAAAACGCGCGCACGCTGCCACAGGCGAAAATAGAAAGGAGCCGTTTCAGTTGGTTCCTCTGGCTCATTCCCATTGCCGCCGCGCTTTTGTGCGCCTGGTATGTCTGCCGCGACTACATTTTCGCCGGGCCGACCATTACGATTTATTTTCAAAATGCGGAGGGATTGCAGGAACAAAATTCAATCGTCCAATATCGCGGTGTAAAAATCGGCGAAGTCGGAACCCTGAAACTCATGAAAGACCGGCAGCGCGTCTCCGTCACCGCCGAACTTGACACCGCCGCCGCAGGCATCGCGCGGGAAGGGTCGGTGTTTTGGATCGTTCGACCCGAGGTTAAGCTTGGCTCTGTTAGCGGGCTGCGAACCATCGTTTTGGGCAATTACATCACCGTCCAACCCGGCAACGGGTCGCCTACCAACCTGTTCGTCGGCGCGGAAAAGGAGCCGATTGAACCCATCCAGGCGCTGGACATCCAATTGCTCGCCACGAAACTGGATTCCTTGCAGCCACAATCCCCGGTTTTCTATCGGGGCATTCAGGTCGGCGAAGTGCTGGATTGCCGTCTCAGCGACGACGCCCGCGCAGTGCTCATCCATGCCCGTATTGGGGAACAATACGCTCCGCTCGTGCGGATGAATTCAAAGTTTTGGAATGCCGGCGGCATTGATTTTCATCTCGGTTTGTTCAGCGGCGCGAAACTGACCGCTGAATCCGCCCAAACCCTCATCAGCGGCGGCATCGCCTTTGCCACACCGCCCGATTTTCAAAAGGCGGCGACCAATGGTGCGATTTTCAGCCTGAATGAGAAATCCGACGCGGAATGGGAGAAATGGTCTCCCGCCATCCCGCTTCATGCCGTGCCGGAGGCGATGACAAATGAAACCCCTTTGCCCAACTTTAAACTCAAGTAACCAGAACCGGGGGCCAGGGTGGGGTTTCCACAACTGGCCAACAATGCTCCCGGCATCGGTGACTCCTGTATCCGTTGGAATCCCCATTTAGCCGCCTGAATGAGCCAGCCCAATCGCATTTCCTTTGGTTTCATTCTGCTGGTTCTGGCGCTGGCGGGATGGCTGAACATGGGAGCGCTGCTGCTCTCGGTGTTGTTTTCCTATTTCTTCATCAGCAAGCTGGATTTCCTGAAGCCCCGGGGAAAATGGCTGGCGGTGGCCGTGTTTCTGGGGCTGCTGGCCGGTCTGGCTTATGC
>JBEKCX010000704.1:0-2657 GCA_050014655.1 Occallatibacter sp.
CGGGCGATCTCGATGTAGATGGAGTCGACGTCGTCGAGCAGTCCGGGGGTGAAGAGGCAGCCGATGTGCAGGACGAGCCAGGCGAAGACGATGATGCAGACCGAGCGCGGGTTCCAGCGGGCGGGCGGGCGCTGGGCGACCTGATCTGCAAGCGGCCCGGGCGGAAGACCGGGGGATGGATTCGCGGATTGGGGCGGGGGCTGAATCACGGCTGGGGCGGCTGGTCCTTCTGCGGAGTGAGATTGGTTTCGAGCGGGCGGACTGAATCAACGTACAAGGGCCGGTCGGTGAGGAGGGCCTTGCCGGAGGTCTCTTTGAGGAGGATTGCGCGGGGGCCGAGGAGGCGGTCTACTTCGTCGCGGCGTTCCAGTGGGACGAAGAGGATCTTGCGCGGGCCGGTTCCCCACTGGGCGAGGAGTTGGGCGGGGGTGAGGAAGAGGCCTTGCGCGTCGGGGAAGGTGGAGCCGAAGAGCATGGAGGAGGAGCGGCCATCGACGAGCAGGGCGGGGCGGTCGAGGGGGCGATTTAAGTAGAAGGGGATGGAGGAGCCGTAGGCCTGGTCGCCGTAGAGGAGGAGTGTGTTGTCGCGGGAGATGGCGCCGGAGGATTCGAGCTGCTGGATGCGTGCGGCGAAGTCTTGCGAGGAGAGCATGGGGGCGAAGCGGACGAGGGCAATGTGCGCTGCGATGAGGAAGACGGCTGCGGTGAGCGCGATGGTGGTGGTTGCAGCGAGATGGCGGTCGCGGGTGCGCAGGAGTTTGGCGCGAAAGGCCCAGGCGACTGCGGGGCCGAGGGCGAAGGCGGCGAGGGCGAGCGAGGCGGGAAGACGGAGGGCGGCGAAGCTGGGGCCGGTGAGGTCGAAGAGCGAGGACATCGAGAGGGTGTAGTCGCCGACGCCGCGATGGGCGAGGAGTTCTCCGATGTCTGGGACGAAGGCAAGATGGCGCGAGGTGTAGAGGCCATAGGCGAGGGCTGCGGCGACGGCGAGGCCGATGGCGGTGAAGGCGGCGTGGGCGAAGGTGAGGGCTGGGTTCGAGGTCCGCGGTTCGAGGTTCGAGGTTTGCTCGGCGCGGGCGAGGGATGCGGCGAGGAGCATCAGGAGCGGGAGGTAGGCGGGGAAGGTGTAGTACTCCTGATTGGTGGAGAGGGAGAAGAAGAGGAGGACGAGGGCGGAGAAGAGAGTGAGGAGGAGGATGGTGCGCTGAGCGCAGTTAAGGCCGGTCAGAGGTCGTCGATTGCGCCAGTTAGAGCCGCGTGTGCTGTCCCAGACAAGGACTGCGAAAATAAGGAAAACAAAGAGTCCATAGTGAGTGCCGAAGAAGCCGACCAGCAGCAGGCCAGTGGCACCGATGATCCATGGGCTGGCGAAGGTCAATTTTTCCGGGTTGGCCTGCCCTAATTTCAACAAGCGGCGATGGAGGCCTGTGATTCCGAGCGGAAGGAAGAGCGCCCAGGGGAAGAGCCAGACGAGGTGGAGGGACCAGTAGAGGGTGGAGGGGAGTTTGTTGTAGTCGCGGGGGATGCGGCGGCCAAGGAAGCGGAGGACGTGCTCGTTGATGAAGTAGAACCAGAAGAAGCCGTGGCCGTTCAGTCCTCCGGTGTTGCGCAGACCGGCGAGGATATGCCACGGGGCGGCGATGGCGAGAAAGAGGAGCGCGCCGGTGAAGGGTTTGAGGCGACGCCAGTTGCGGAGTTCGCCGGTGAGCGCAAGGAAGAGGATGGCGATGGCGAAGAGGAAGACGATGGCGACCAGGCCCTTGGTGAGGACGGCGAGGGCGAGGGCGGTCCATAGGGCGTAGGGGTAGAGATTTGTGGTGCTGCGGAAGAAGACAAATGCGGGGATCCCTCCACTCCGCTGCGCTCCGGTCGGGATGACGGAATAATTTTGGGCTCCGGTCGAAATGCGGGGATTCTTCGCTGCGCTCAGAATGACAACTTCATCTATTTGCGTGGCTCCATTACTGCACGCGGGCTTCATTTGCTGCGCGGGTGCGAGGGATTGGAGGAGGCAGTAGAGGGCGGCGGCGAGGAGGAGGGAGAGGAGGACGTCGGGGATGAAGACGCGGGTGAAGAGGAAGACACCGGCGGAGGTGAGGACTCCGAGGCCGGTGTAGAGGGCGGCGCGTTCGCCGAAGGACTGGCGGGCCCAGCGGACGCCGAGGAGCATCAGGAGAAGGACGCAAAGGGCCTGCGGAAGGTGCACGGCGAAGGCGTTGACGCCGACGAGACGGAGACTGACGGCGACGATCCAGTAGGGGAGGGGGGCTTTTTCGAGGTAACGGACGTTGTTGACGCGCAGAGTGACCCAGTCGCCGGAGAGGGCCATCTGGCGGGCGGCGTTGGCGTGGGTGCCGTCGGCGTCGTCCAGCACCGGCGGGGCGAAGAGCGAGGCGAAGAAGAGAATGAGCCAGAGCGCGGTGAGAAGAGAGAGGACGCGGGCGTGTCGCGACTGCGCAGCGGCGTGGGGGGTGGTCGCGGGTTCGGCGGAGGCGATGGTTGACATGAGGAGTACTTGCTCTAACAGCATACGTGGAGAAAGGTTGCGCGTGGGCAGTGGCGGGCGTTGTATCTTTGCTGGGAGAGGTTTAGGGGATGCTGACATTTGCGGCGATCGACATTGGTTCCAACTCGGTCCGGCTGAAGATTGCGTCGGTGGA
>JBEKCX010000705.1:0-3704 GCA_050014655.1 Occallatibacter sp.
TTCAACCGATGATGAACAAACCGGGACAACGCGACTTGCCCAGCCCCCTTTGGGGGCTGGGCTTTGGCCTCCTCTGGAGGCCACAGTCCAAAGCCCCGCCCTTTGGGCGGGGATTTTTACTTATATTTGGTTAAATTGAGTTAAATTGATCCCGCGGCAGGGAGCCGGCGGCCGCGACGGGAAGAGGAGCCGATGCGGCACACCGTTGCGAGATGGAAGAAGACCGAGGCGTCGGGGCGCCGCTGTGGGGCGGGCTGGTTTGGCCGCCAAGGCCCTCCGCGGTCCGCAAAATGACTCGACCTTCTTTTTCCACGCTGGAAACGGTAGCATAGTTGCTAATAAATGTCAAGCTTCCTTTGGGTTTTTGTTTCCTGGCAAGAATGACGGCAGCGCGGCGAGCCGCAACCAAAAGACCTTTTGTTAAGAAATGTCTCCCCCGGCAAGATGGCGGCGAAGGCAAAGGTCGGCGGATGATCTCAAACTGGCTTTCAGAATTCCCAATGCATTCTGAAGCTCAGAATCGAAACGGGGCCGCGCGCCATATTGTAGGCCGGGTTGACCACATACTGATAATCCGCCGTGGCGCTGATGTTTTTCCAAATATAATATTTGTAATACGTTTCCAGGCTTTTCTCCAAACCGTAGCTCAGCGCCCCGTCTCCAGCCAGAATGCCCAGCCCGCCGTCGGCGAGAAACTGCCGCTGCACGCGCGAAATCCCATTGACGACCCCGGCCAGTCCCACTGAGTCGTTGGGGCGGCGCCAGAAATCCCCCTTGATGCTCAGCCCGGCCGAGCCGCTCTTTTGCACGTCCGCGTAACACCAATCCGGGGTCTGGCCGGCGTTCCAGCCCAGGCGGGTAAAAGCGCCCAGGCCTTTGGTCAGTTCATACTCTGTGTTCAGGCAGAAGCCGTAATCCAGGCAGTAGTCGTGAGGGTCCACGAAGGTCGGCCGATCCAAACTTTCCACGGCTTCCACGTAAGTCCCCGAGTCCACGCGGTTTAGGAAGGCGAGCAAACGCACCGCGCCCGGATGATGATTAAACGTAAAGCGGCGTTCAAATTCCGTTACCATGCCCCAGGCTTCCAAGTACTGTTGGTTTATGGCCATGCCATTCTGGACGCTCGGCATCTGGAACATGCCATACCGGGCCGTCCAGTTGGGCTGGTTTAACTCGGCGGCGAATCCGGTGATGTAGCCCAAGCTGTTGGCCGGATAATCCCAGGCTTCATTGCCAACGAAAGCCCAGTTCAAAAACTGCGATGTCGAGTCCCCGGCGTAGGAGTTTTGATCAAAAATGTCCAGGACACTGATTTCTCCGACCGTCAGCGTGATGCGCGAAATGTCTTGCTGCCTGCCGAGGTGGAGGGAGTCGTCGGCCACCGGTTCCTGAGCGCCGCCCAGGCCGAAGGTTTGCCGGAGGAAGACGCGGGCCGGGCAGACGTTGCCGTGAAGGGAGCCGATTTTGTAGGCTTGGGCACTGGGAAAGGCTTCGATGCCCAGGGTGTGGTTGAAGCCGAACCCCTGCCAAACCAAGCCGTCCACGTGAAATTCCGCCCCCTTCCATAACCGCGCACCCAGGAAAAGGTCAAGGCTGACCGTTTCCGCCGTCAACGAATGGTTGTCCAAACTTTCCGGGCCGGAATACTGCGCCGGGAAACTGGGATGCCAATCCCCGACGTACGTTGACTGCATGTGAAGATTCCAAAACGGCTCCTTCGCGGCCGCCGAATTTGTCGGTGTGAGCGCCGCCGCGTTGTTTGTCTGGGAGGCGTCCTGGCTAAAGCACGGCTCGCCCAAAAAGCCAGCCGCCATGACCACGGCGGACCATGGCAGACAGTAAAAGTAATTCCTCATCTCAGTGAAATTGTTGGTGGTTGCAGTGCGTTTGTCCAGATTTCTGTTGGTTTGTCGTGGAGAGAGTGCTTTTCGCGGGCCGGGCGCTGGCAGGGTTTGAGAACCCGCCGCGCTGGCGCGAGGGAAACCCAGGCGATCCGAGGAATCTTCCGCCTGCGCGGGGGCCGGCGCCCGCCATGCCCGGAAGCGAGGCCGCGAGTAATTGTTTTTGTTTTAATACATTTACATTGACTCAATACTTTCTTTATAATACAAAACATAAAGAATGATCGGACTTGGAAAATGTGGGCGGGGCGCTGGCGGGCCAATTGCACACAAAAGCGAAATCGCTTCCTGGGTGGCTGCCGGCGCCTTCTGGGTGGCTGCGGCGCCGCAAGTCGCCGCGAACCCGCCGGACGACCTTGCCGGTTCGGGCCTTGCGCCGGGCGGGTTCAGCGCCATGGCGAAGCCGGCGGAGGGGACGAACGAGAATTGGAACTGGCACATGCAGAACACCGACATTGTGCAAGGTGATTTCGGTTTTCCCGCTGAATACTCCGGCCCGGCCAGCCTGGACAGCAAGGGCGAGGTTCGGGAAACAGTGACGCTGGACTTGTATGCCGGGGCGCGGTTATGGCGCGGGGCCGAGGCGCACATGGACGGACTGATGTGGCAGGGCTTCGGCCTGAGCCAGACGCATGGCGTCGAGGGATTTCCCAACGGCGATGCCTACAAAGCCGGCACCCAGACTCCCTACTTTATGTTTGCCCGCTTGTTTGTTCGTCAAACCATCGGCTTGGGCGGCGAACAGGAGGCCGTGCCCGACGGCCAGTTCACACTGGCGGGCAAAGAGGACATTTCGCGGCTGACTTTTACCCTGGGCCGGCTCAGCCCTCTGGACATTTGCGACAACAACACCTACGCGCAAGACCCGCACACCCAGTTTATGAATTGGGCGATGATGGGCAACCTCACCTGGGATTACGGGCAGGATACCGTGGGATTCACCACTGGGTTTGCCGTGGAGCTAAACCAGCCGAAATGGGCTTGGCGCTATGGATTCTTCGATATGCCGGCTGCCAAGAATGGTTTCTCAGGCGACGACCAGTTCCTCATGTCGCCCCAACGCGGAGCCTACGGCCCGTTTTTGCGCGCCTGGGCCATGATGACCGAATTGGAGCGCCGTTACAGCCTCAACGCTCATCCGGGGACGATTCGGTTTCTGGCTTGGCTCAACGAAGCGGATATGGCCAGTTACTCGGCGGCGACGGCTCTTCTGTTGGCGAGCCATGAGGATGTGGAAGGGGACATCTCAGCGGCGCGCGCCTATCGCTACAAATACGGTTTTGGGCTGAACTGGGAACAGGAAGTGGCCAAGAGCGTCGGCCTGTTTTCGCGTTTGGGCTGGAATGACGGCCATGAGGAGGCCTGGACCTTTACCGATGTTAATTGGACGGCGTCACTCGGCCTGAGCGTCAAAGGCCAGGCCTGGCGCAGGCCCGACGACACGTTCGGGCTTGCCGGCGTTGTCAGCGGCGCTTCGCAAGACAACCAAAAATTCCTGGAGGCCGGCGGCTTGGACATGCTCGACGGGGACGGCGCATTGAGCTATGGCCCGGAGAAAATCCTGGAAACGTACTACAATTTTCAAATCTGCAAAAATGTCCATGCCACGCTGGATTACCAATTCATCACCGACCCGGCCTTTAACCGTGATCGTGGGCCGGTGTCAGTTTTCGGCGCAAGACTTCACTCCTGAACAGGGAAGCCCCGTTCTCTGAACGGGGTTAGAGGAAGAGCTATGCTGAAAAAAGATCTGCCCATGAGCATCCTTTCTGAGCGTTGTCCCACAACGAAACAGAAAGGAAA
>JBEKCX010000706.1:0-6404 GCA_050014655.1 Occallatibacter sp.
ATACAGCCCGACGGTGGTCAGCAGCAGCGCCAGCGCTCCCAACGACGCCGTCAGCCACGCGGCCATGCGGTTTTCGTAGGTGGCAAGGCGCATCTGGTCGGTGAGGGTTAGGATTCCCCTGATCATGATACTTGGGTCCACCTCGCGCACTGCCGCACGCACCGCCGGAATGAGCGCGCCAGGTTCCTTGGTCGTGGTGACAATCAGTGTCGTTTCCCACTGGCTATCCTGATTCAGGGGCAGATAAAGATATGGCTGCGGGGTCTCGGTCAAATCGGCGTACTTGCCGTCGTGGACCACGCCTACAATCTCCAGGTCGGCCGGTTGTTTCCGCCCAATCCGCAAATGCCGCCCGACCACATCTTCGCCGCCGAACAGCCTCTTCGCCAGGGTCTGATTTACAATCGCGACCTTTTCGCCGGTTGGCGAATCCTGACTCTGGAATGTCCGGCCGCGCAGCACGGGCACTCCCATCACCCGAAAATACCCCTCGTCGACAGAGTTGAACCAGACCGCGGTTCCCGCCGTCTCCGAGGGAAGCTCTCCGGGCGCCAGCACGACTTTGGTTGCGCCGCCTCCACTGCCGGCGAATGGAACCAGGCGCGCGATGCTCGCATCCTTCACGCCGGGCAACGCCCTCATGCGCGTGACCAAGGCGTCATATTCCGCCGGCAATTGCTCACCTTCCTGAGCCGCGACAATCGGTGCGAGAACCGCGTTCTGGTTACTATCGAATCCCACATCCATGGTTTCGACGTGAATCAAAGTCCTCACCAGCAGCCCCGTCGCCATCAGCAGCGCCATTGACACTGCAAGCTGCGCCACAACGAAGATCTTCCGCGCCGGCATCTTCAATCTTGCGCCTGACAAGGCCTGCATTCGCATAGCATCGAGCGGCGATGTGCGGGTGGTTGCCAGGGCCGGCGCCAGTCCGCAGAGCAGGACAGACACCACGCCCGCGGCAGCGGTGAATGCCAGAACACGATGATCGATCCGGAAATCGAATCCCAGCGGGAACCCAATGTCGGGCATGAGCGCCGGCACCAGTGCAATCAGCCGCTGCGCTAAAACCACTGCGCCCGCGACACCGGCAACAGCGAGCACGACGTACTCGGTCACGAGCTGGCGGAGCAGCAGCCCCCGCGTTGCGCCCAGCGCCACGCGCATGGCAATCTCGTGGCGGCGCGAGTCGTTCAGCGCCAGCAACAGATTGGCGATGTTGGTGCACGCAATCAGCAGGACGGCCCCCGCAATGGCGAGCAACAGAATGCTGAGCAGCTTCATCGCTCTGCTAGCGGAGTTCGCCTGCCAGTCGGCGGCGAAGTTGCGTCCGCTGTTGGCCTGCGGAAACTTCGCCGCAAGGTCCGCGCTCAGGGCCTGCATCTGCGCCCTGGCCTGGTCCAGGGTCGCGCCCGGCCGCAGCCGCGCATAGATCTCATACTGCCGGTATGTGCGCGACGGGTTCCGCTCGTCCGGATTCCAAATCGCCCAGGTTGATTTCGGAACATACACCTGAGGATCGATCACGCGCTCCGTTCCCCTGAATCCCGCGGGCATAACAGCCAGCACCGTCGCCGGACCGCCCTTGATCGTTACCGTCTGCCCGATCACGCCGGGATTCCCGGCAAAGAGGCGCTTCCACGTTCCATGGCTAAGCACAATGACCGGCGCCTGGGAGTTGCGCAGTTGAATCTCGTCCGGAAGTTGCCCCAGCTCCGGCCGCACGCCCATCAAGGTGAAGTAGTTGTCGCTGACCACATCTGCCAATAGAATCTGCAGGCCGTCGGCGGTCTCCATCGGAACCCCCCGGCGGTCCGACGCCGCGACATCGGCAAAGGCAGGCACCCGCTCGCGAATATCCAGGAACTCCGGAAACGATGACGTGGTGTTGTCTCTTTCGGAATCGGCGGCGGCGTGGCTCTTCACGCTCTCGATGGCAACCAGGTGGGCGGAATCGGCGATCGGCAGCGGGCGCAGCCAGATGCCGTCCACCAGGCTGAAGATGGCGGTGTTTGCCCCAATGCCCAGCGCCAGCGTGACGATGGCCGCCAGGAACGGGAGGGGAGCGCGCCTGAATTTGCGAAAAGCGAAACGGACGTTATGGATGAGGTGGATCACCTTGCTCCTCCCTTGTGCCCCGGCAGGCGGATCGACAACCACTGTGCAGCATTTCGCAATCCAAATGATGGCGATGAAAATAAAAAGGTTATCTGCGACCGAGCCCTTGGTCGATGTCCACAATCGGCGTCTGCTGTCCGAAATCGGACGGGCAAAGCGAGATGGGATTCGATCCTGCCTGCTCCCGCAAAACCGCGCAATCACTCAGGGAGCCGCTCAGGGGCTTTCCGCGGCGGGCCGCGCCGGTTGGGGAAGGGATGGCGGCGCCCCTGGGTGGGCATTCATGCGGCCGGCCCTGGACCGGCCTCTTCCGCCGGTTCGACGCGGACCTTGCCGATGCGCCGACCTTCCATCTCGACCACGGTGAGCCGCCGGCCTTCAAAGGTAACCGATTCGCCGGCCTGGGGGATGTGGCCGAGGCGCATGAGCAGGAAGCCGGCCAGCGTTTCCACGCCGCCGTCGCGGGGCAGGCTCCATTGCATCTGGGTTTCCAGGTCGCGCAGGTTGACGCCGCCATCCATCAGCAGCGCGCCCGATGCGGTGGTGAGGACGGGCAGCGCGGGCGAGTCGAACTCGTCTTCCAACTCTCCCGTAAGCTGCTCGATGGCGTCCTCGGCAGTGACCAGGCCGACGGTCGAGCCGTATTCGTCCACGACGATGGCGATGTGGCGGCGGCGCTGCTGGAAGTCGCGAATCAGGTCGAGGACGGACTTGGTTTCAGGGACGACGAGGACATTGCGCATCACCTGGCTGAGCTTGAAGTCGACAAAGGGAGCGGCGAGGCGAGGGCGCTTCTGTGTCTCCCAGGTCTCAGAAGAAAGACCTGGGGCACCCGGAGCTTTGTGCCGGAAGAACATGAGCCGGGCCAGATCCCTGGCGTAAACCACGCCCACGATGTGCTCGGGGCCGCGGGTTTCGTCGTAGACGGGGACGCGGGAGTGGTGGCGGTCGATGATCTTGGCGCTGGCTGCTTCAACCAGCATGTTGGAGGGCAGGGAGAAGATCTTCTGGCGCGGGGTCATGATCTCGCGGATGGGGACGTCGTCCAGTTCAAGGGCGCGATGGACGAGGGTTTCCTGGTACTTGGGCAGGAGGCCCATGCGGCGGGCAGCGGTGGCGATGAGCTTGAGTTCCTCGGGCGAGTGGACCTGGGCGCGCTCGGTGATGGGAATATCGAAGCCGCGCAGGATGACGGCGGCCGAGAGCTTGAGGGCGCGCACGGCGGGGCGGGCGATGGCCATGAAGATGAGCATGGGCGGCGCCACGGCCACGGCAAGCGCTTCGGCGCGGCGCAGGGCAAGCGACTTGGGGACCAGTTCGCCCACCACCACATGGAAGTAAGTGATGAGGGCAAAGCCGAGCGTGATGGCGACGACGTGGGCGTATACGAGCGCATGGGGATGGGTGAGAGGCAAAGCGCTGAACCAGCCCATCAGAACCGAGGCGGCCAGCGGCTCGCCGAGCCAGCCGAGAGCCAGCGAACAGAGGGTAACGCCCAGTTGGACGGCGGGGAGAAAGTCGTCGAGGTCCTGCTGCAAGCGGCGGACGGCGCGCGCTCCGGGAACGCCCGCGGCCAGCAACTGCTCGATGCGCGTATCGCGGATGGAGACCAGGGCGAACTCGGCGGCCACAAAGAAGGCGTTGGCCAGAATCAGCATGGCCACGGCGACAACTTGCAGCGGGAGAAGACTGTGCATCCCGGATGTGAGGATAGCATTCCCAGGGATCAGAGATCAGAGATCAGGGAGCAGCCGCTATTAGGCCGGAGCCTTGAGGATTGGAGGTCGCCGGGAGCGGTTGGAGCGTTGCGAGAGTGCTTCGGCGACCATTCGCTCACCGGGCCTGGGGCCGTTCGGGTAATCTCCGAGTCCCCGGCGAATGGCCGGCCACTCTGAAACCGGCCCATCGGCAACCGCTGGCGCGGCGCGGTGACGCCGGGGCTCCGGTGCTAGACTGAGCATTGCCCATGGCTGCCTCTCATCCCTCCCATTCGCCCCATTCGGCCATGCCCGCCGCCTCTGCCGTCGAAGTGCGCACCGCTCTGCTGAAGCGCGCCGCGCGCGCCGCCATGGATTACCTGGAGGGCGTGGATGCGCGCGGGGTTGCGCCCACTCCGGAGGCGGTTGCGGCGCTGAGCGCGTTGCGCGGGCCGCTGCCGCCGGGTCCCACCAACGCGGAGGCGGTGCTGCACCTCCTCGATACTTATGGCTCTCCGGCGACGGTGGCCAAGAACAATGGGCGTTTCTTCGGCTTCGTGAACGGGGGCTGCTTGCCGGCGGCGCTGGCGGCGGCGTGGCTGGTGAGCGCGTGGGACCAGAATGCGGCCATCTTTGTGCAGTCGCCAACGGCCATTGTGCTGGAGGAGATTGCGCTGGAATGGGTGCGCCAGTTGCTGGGTCTGCCGGAGGGAACGGGCGGCGCGGTGGTGACCGGAGCCACGATGTCCAACTTCACCGCATTGGCCGCGGCCCGCCACGCCCTGCTCGCCCGCGCCGGCTGGGACGCGGAAGCCGACGGCCTCTTCGGCGCGCCGCCGATTACGGTGGTGGTGGGCGCGGAGGCACACGCTTCCGTGACCAAGGCGCTGGGGCTGCTGGGGTTGGGGCGGAAGCGCGTGGTGCGCGTGCCGGTGGACGGGCAGGGACGGATGCGGGCCGATGCGCTGCCTCCGCTGGACGACCGCACCATTCTCTGTTTGCAGGCGGGCAACGTGAATACGGGGGCCTTCGATGCGGCGGCGGAGATCTGCCCCGCGGCGCGGGCGGCCGGGGCCTGGATTCATGTGGATGGGGCCTTCGGGCTGTGGGCCGCGGCCTCGCCCAAGTACCGGCGTCTGACCAAAGGCTTCGAGCAGGCCGACTCCTGGGCCACCGACGCCCACAAGTGGCCCAATATCGGGTACGACTGCGGTATTGCGCTGGTGCGCGAGCCCGAGGCGCTGCGGGCGGCCATGTCGATTCAGGCGTCGTATCTGGCTTTGGGAGAGCATCGCGAGCCTTCCGACTTCAACCCGGAGCTATCGCGGCGGGCGCGCGGGGTGGAGCTGTGGGCCGGGTTGCGGTCGCTGGGGTGGTCGGGCATGGCGGAGATTGTGGAGCGCACCTCGAGCCACGCGCGGCGCTTTGCCGCCGGGCTCAAGGCCGCTGGCTTCCAGGTGCTGAACGAGGTGGTCATCAACCAGGTTCTGGTTTCCTTCGGCACGCCGGAGCGGACGCTGCGGACGATTGCGCGCCTCCAGGCGGAGGGAACCTGCTGGTGCGGTTCGACCGTGTGGCAGGGACAGACGGCGATGCGCATCAGCGTGTCGTCGTGGGCGACAACCAGGGAAGACGTGGAGCGCAGCCTGGCGGCGATGGTGAAGGCGGCGGAAGAGTAGCGGCGGCGCGGCCTACTTGGTCAGCTTGACAGACGCCGCCTGGCGGCGGAGGCTGATATCCATGCGTAGATTCATTCGTTTGAGCTGCATTGCCGCCGTTCTGGCGCTCTCACTGGTCCCTTTCGCTTGCTCGCTCGAGAAGCAGCCGGCCTCTGTCTACCACGCGCGGCGCGTGGCCCTGGGGGCAAGGCTGCGCGGCGGCGTGGCTGTGCTCTTCGCCGCCGAGGAGCCGCAACTGGACTTCATGCCCTATCGCCAGGATTCGGATTTCTACTACCTGACCGGGTGGAACGAACCGGGAGCGGCGCTGCTGATTGTGGGCGATGCGCCGCAAGCGCCGGCTCCGCGCGCGTACAAGGAGATACTGTTCCTGCCCACGCGCGACCTGCACATGGAAAAGTACACCGGGGCCAAGCTGGATGCTTCTTCGCCGGGGGTTGCCGAGGCTGCGGGAGTCGACTCGGTGCAGGCGATGACGGATTTGCCGGCGGTGCTGAACAGGCTGATCGCTGCCGACCGGCATCTGGCGGGGAACCTGTGGACGCAGCCCGGCGCTCCGCAGGCCAAGGCGCTGCTCGGGTTCACCGCGGCCACGCTGGGGATGGACACCGGCGATGCGGCGCACGACGTTACCGAGCCGGCCGGGCAGTTGCGGGCGGTGAAAGACGAAGGAGAGATTGCTCTGCTGCGCAAGGCATCGGACGCATCGATTGCCGGGCAGCGGGCCATGATGCGGGCCGTCAAGCCGGGCGTTACCGAGCGCGCGCTGGCCGGCGAGATGACCGCCGTGTGGATGGAAAACGGTTGCGAGCGGGCCAGCTATGCGCCCATCGTGGGCTCGGGGATCGACTCGACGGTGCTGCACTACTCGGAGAACACGCGCACGCTTGAGGATGGCGACATTTTGCTG
>JBEKCX010000707.1:0-3691 GCA_050014655.1 Occallatibacter sp.
CCTGCCGAAGATCCGAACCCAGCTCGGCTCGACCGGGGCACAAAGATCCCCCACTTGGAAGTAGAAAAGACTCCGCTGACGTTGGAAGAGCCAAATGACGGCGAGGACGCACAACGCTTCGGCCAAGATCAGCAACTGAGGACCCAGCATACGCGAAGCAGAATTGTTCTCAGGGAAGAAGCCCGGCCATCGCATTGAGACGGCGTTGCCCAAGAGATCAAAGGCCAGAATCGCAAATAACACGGCACAGAGAGGACGCAAAGGCCTGGCCCGGTGTATGAGGGAGCCAACCAACCACATGACGCCAACCAGGGTAATTTTGGTCCAAAGGAGCCATTCCGGTCCCCATTGAAGCCAAATTCTACCCGGGAGGCTCGGAGATCGGAACACGATATTCGGAGCCGCCGAGACTAAGAGCAATAGAAAAGCGGTGATGACTTTCATCGAGAACCTAGCCTTCAAGAAAACCAAATTGATGTAAAGATAAACCAGCCTTAAAATGGAATTGGAGCCTTCCCGGTGGAGGTGGGGGTCAATTGCGGCTTGGGGGATACGGTCATCGTAGTAAATATCGCGATTTCGCCTATTCGCCCCATTGGTAATCGTAGCTGGCCGGCGGGTTGTAGAAAGCCGGGAACGAAATGTACTGGGTGGTGTCGAGGTAAAATGGGATATACTTGACATGGTCATCCACAAAAACACCCATGTTCATGGAGTTATTGATCAGGTTGGGTCCGGGGTCGGTCAAAGATTGCGGTTGATGCCAGGAGTAGGCGAAGACGGCGGGCTGATCCACGACCATCAAGGTTCGGACGGTGTTTTGGATCGAACTGATTTTCCAACCGGCAATTCCGTGAAAGACCGCTCCGGTCGCCGAGTTGGTGACCATGTTTAACCGGCTGAACCAGTAACTCGAATAATCCGCCCAAGGATCGTTGTGCATGCTGGCGTGGATCAGGGGTGTCGAATATGTATTGGAATAATAAAAGGTGTCCGCGGGGCAGGCAAACAGCTTGTCTTGGGGCGAGGAGGGGCCAATCAAGCCATCGTAAGCCTTGGTCAATTCCTTGAAGAAACGCCATTGGTAAGAAAACGGCATGCCATTGGTGAGGACGATGGAGGGGAGGGTGTCAGAATTGTCGCCGGCATACAAGTGTAGCCCCAAACCGATTTGTCTCAAATTGTCCAGGCAGGTTGTTCGTTGCGCCCTGGTTTTTGCCTGGGAGAGAGCCGGGAGCAACAACGCGGCCAGGATGGCAATGATGGCGATGACCACCAAGAGTTCGATGAGGGTGAATCCCCCAGCATGTTGTCCCGCCGACGCGCCGCTTTCATTGGCGGGCTTCGGCGCATGCGCCTCGTTGTCTGCCATACGCATCCTGCTGCTCATACCGGATACGACAAGAGAAATGGGAAAATACTTTGAACTTCTTTTGCTCCCGCATCGCCGGAGCTTATTCTGATCGCATTCCTCTCGAAAATAAAAGCTACTAATGGGCGCCCTTTTATGTTTCGTTCTATTTTGCCCAGACGCGTCGTATTTCGTCCCCGTAAACGACGGCGATCACGGAATCCGCCGGGGAGGATGTCCGGTCAATGTCGCGGATGGTGACACTGCTGTCGCCCGCAAAGGGAAGAGGCTTGCCGGTATAAACGTCGTAAACTTTCTTGACGGGCAGTTTTCCAAGGGGTGGCATATTGAAGGTATTCCCGGAATAATCCTTCAAGAGATGCACAAAGACGGTGGACCCTTTGTAGCAATAGCCATACTGGCGGTCAACGGGTTCCCAGGGTCCGCCCCGGGTGCCGTAGATCGCGTCACCCATTTTGACCATCCACGCGCCCATTTCCCGCAGGCGTTTCTGTTCCAATTCGGGAATCACGCCGTGCCGGTCGGGGCTTACGTTCAGCAGAAAGGTCATGTTGCGAACGACGCAATTGGCCATGAAGCGCACCAACTGATCAAGCGTCATCACCTTGCCCTCGGCGATGGATTTGGCGTTGTAGCCCCAGCCGCCGTCCTGAATGGTGAGATTCTTGTCGCAGATCTGGCTGTTGCGAATGTTCCCCGTCGTCTCACGAGACCCTTCTTCCTCGATGATGTCGCCCATCCAGCCGTAACGGAGGTTGGTGATCGCGTCGGGCTGATACTTTCGCACCATCCCCATGATCCCCAGCGGCTTGCCGGTGCCTTCTTCGAGGTCCTGATATTGCTTGCCAATCGGCCAACGATTCGCCGGGTCGAGATATTTGCCGGGTTCATGAAAAAAGGCCGCCTCGGCGTCGGAGCCCTTTTGGCCCAGCCAACCGCCGTCCCAGTAGATATGGTCAATCTTGCCGTAGCCGGTGAGGAGCTTTTTGACGTTGACATAATTCTCCTCCTTCATCAGGCGGGCGTTTTCCAGGTGGGAAGGGTCGGTCGTGTATCCGAATTTGTTAGGCAGGCAGTTGGTGCCGGTGACATCGTAGTAGCCGGGATAGCGCCAACTGAGCGGGGAATAATAGATGCCGACCTTCAAGCCCGCGTCGCGGCAGGCTTTTACGTATTCGGCAACCAGGTCGCGGCGCAAGGTTTGCATGCTGGTGAAGGCATTGGGATGAGGACTGTCGAAGAGGCAGAAGCCATCGTGATGCCGAGCGGTCAGGCACATCCACTTCATGCCCGCGTCCTTGGCGAGCCTGGCCCACGCTTCCGGGTGATAGTCGGCGGCGTCAAAGTAAGCATCACCGCTCTGGGGATATGCGTATTGGCGATATTTCTCCGGGGAGATTCCCTGGTTTTGCATGAACCATTCCCCGCTTCCAGGGCCGGAATAAAGACCCCAATGGATGAACATGCCGAATTTGGCGTCGAGGAACCAATCCATCTTTTCGTTGGGCAGTTGAGTGATGCCCATGCTTGTCTGGGGAACACGCACAGCCGGTTCCGGCGGTCGAGGCGGGGAAGAAGCCGTTTCGGCAGCGGGGACTTCCGCCCCACGCAAATGAATGGTCCCACTGAATTGAATTATCGCCAGCAAAGGGGCGACAAATTGAAGAACCCGGGTCCTCTGCCTAGTCATATTGGCGCGCATGATTTCAATTTCCTAGTTGTTTTGGGTCTGTGGCATAATCTGCGGGTGATTTTGGGCTGATTCCGGGTTTTGGGAAGCTTTTTTGATGAATTTTCGGACATCACCGGCGCATCTCTGGGCGGGGGGCGGGGCGGCCAACCGGCTTGCGCTCGTCCTGGGGCGATTCTGGGCTGGCAGGGGTTGATCCGCCGCCCCACCGAATTCAAAGAGTTTAGGTGAGAGCTGACGGAACGGATCGCTTCATGGGAGAAGACGGTCTGGAATCATGCGAGCGAAATGAAGGGTTCGGATGCAGCATGTAAAAAAGACTTTGGCGGCCCAGGAAGAACTCAATCAAGAAAATTGAGGGCAAAAGCGCTTTGCCCGTTGACACCTGCCGTTCTAAGTGACCACAACGCACCTCGCTGCTTTGCAATGAGTTAGAAATACACTGATTTGCGGCTTTGCTGCCAACAATGACCAATCAGTCATATCCGCCTTCCCGACGGCAAAGCTGGCTAGAGCATTTCAATAAACAGTGTAGCCATTTTAGAGGAGTGTGGTATGGTCTGTCCATGCGAACGCTTTCTTTGGATCTCCGTGAACGAATCCTTGTTTCCTACGACCGTGGCGAGGGC
>JBEKCX010000708.1:0-2648 GCA_050014655.1 Occallatibacter sp.
GGCCAACTACAGATGGCACTATACGTTGAGAAGGCGCTCATTGAGGGCTCGCACCTGGTCGTGGAGGCGGGGACCGGGACCGGCAAGACTCTCGCCTACCTCTATCCTTCGTTACGCTTCTCCCTTATCGCCGGGAGACGAATCATTGTGTCGACTGGGACCAAGAGCCTGCAGGAGCAGTTGTTTTACAAGGATGTTCCGTTTCTTGAGTCAATTCTCGGGCCTCTCAATATCTGCTACATGAAGGGCCGAAGCAACTACCTCTGTCGCCAGAAACTCCAAGACATTCACCCGGCGTCGCTTTCAGGGGCGGAAGCCGTTCACTTCAAGATCATCGAGGAGTGGGCCAAGACAACGGAAACCGGCGATCGGGCGGAGATTGCGGCGTTGCCTGAGAAAAGCACTCTCTGGGGCAGAATAGACGCCCGCACAGACGCCTGCGTTGGCAAGGACTGCGCTCATTTTCTCGACTGCTGTGTGTCGGAGATGCGACGGCGCGCGGCTGAGAGCAACATAGTTATCATCAACCATCACCTCTTCTTTACCGACCTCGAAATCAAGATGAAGGCTCCGGACGCTGCGGTTCTGCCCGCTGCCTGCGCTGTAGTCTTCGATGAAGCGCACGAGTTAGAGCATATTGCGTCAGATTGCTTTGGGGTTTCCGTAAGCAACCGTAGAGTAGAGGGTCTCATTACAGATGTGCGCAAGGGCACGAGTGACGCGGACAGACGAGCCGAGGTCGCCAAGGTGGCCGGAACGGTTGTAGATCGATTCGCCTTACTGTGGGCCGCAATGCCGGGAAAGAAAGAGCCGTCTCGAATAGTGTTCGACGGCCGGCCAGAGTTTATCGTTGTGCGGAACGAGATTTATTCGGGCGTTTTGTCAGCCCTGCAGCTTCTTCACAGTGTTCTCAAGTCGGTTGCGCAGGATGATGAGTCCGTCACCTCGCTTGTCCAAAGAGCGGGTCAACTCTTCTCAGAGCTTCGCTATCTCGTGGAATCAACATCCGACTCGGCCGTCTTCTGGATTGAGAGGCGTCTGGCGGCCCATGGAACAGCTCTGAACACATTCATTCAGGCAACACCGATAGACGTCTCTGAAATTCTGGCTGTCAGCGTGTTCGAAACGTACGATACGACAGTCCTTACTTCGGCTACCCTCGCCGTCCAAAAAGGTTTCTCTCACGTGCGGAAGGCGCTCGGAATCGCCGAGGCCGACGAGATCATCGTCCCATCTCTCTTCGACTATCCGAAGCAAGCGTTGTTGTATGTGCCAAAAGACATACCTGATCCGCGCGATGACGCTTTTTTTGACTCCGCAAAGGCGCACATCGCGGAGGTCCTTCGAATCTGCCAGGGGCGTGCTTTCTGCCTGTTCACCAGCTACGAGATGATGCAGAAGATGCACTTGGCGCTGAAAGACGTCCTCCCGTATCCGCTACTACTGCATGGCACCATGACGAGGAATGAACTTCTCTACCAGTTCCGCACGACGCCACACGCGGTCATCTTTGGCACCTCGTCGTTCTGGCAAGGTATCGACGTTCAAGGCGAGCAACTGAGTTGCGTGATTATCGACCGGCTCCCCTTCTCTGTGCCGAGCGACCCCGTTCTCCAGGCGCGCGTGAAAGCAATCGAGAATAGCGGAGGCAGCGGATTCTTCGACTATCAGGTTCCCAAGGCCGCTCTTGCCCTCAAACAAGGGTTTGGCAGGCTCATCCGGTCTACTTCCGACCGTGGTGTATTGGTCATGCTCGATCGGCGCATCCAGCACCCGTACTATGGTCGAGTGTTTCTCGAAAGCCTGCCACCTTACCAAATAACCGATGAGCTTGATGACATACGAAGATTCATGGGGGTAGCCGACAGCGTTGTGATTCCCAAGCACCAGTGCGCGGCGGCGCCTGAGATGACAGCATGACGACTGCCCGCTCCTCCCATGACCCTGGCGGTAAGACACTGATTCCCGTCCTGCCCGGGATGCTTTAGACCAGCTCAATGCGGAGGCCACGGCCAACAGCGCACGCGCCTCTGGTGAGGGTCTGAAGGGTCACAGAAGCATTACCGGGAGCAATGAGCCGGTTCAAAGCAGCGCGGCTCGTGGGCATACGCCGCCAACCTTGGCGATCTTTCCTTTCTCCATGGCCTGCTGGACTGCCAGCCTTATCGTTTTCTGAGAGCTCAAGCGCATTCCCGCCATCGGATATTGAATGGCTTTAAACGGGTGAAAATGGATATTCCTTGCCTTTGGGTGAAAAATGGCTAACAATGGGTGAAAACGGGTATCAGCTATGCACAGCATCAAGAACATCACGATTACGCCCGAAATCCTCAAACTCATCGCCGAAATCGATGAGTTCAAAGGGCGCTGGAAGGTTATTGAGACCCTCGCCCCAGAAAAGCTGACTACCCTCCGGCGGATCGCCACGATTGAGAGCGTAGGGTCGTCCACCCGTATCGAAGGCTCCAAACTGAGCGATTCGGAGGTGGAGAAGCTGCTCTCCGGGCTGCATACCAAGTCGTTTGCCAGCCGTGATGAGGAGGAAGTGGCGGGCTATGCCGACGCGATGGACATGATTTTCGAGGGCTTTGCTTCCATCGGTTTGACCGAGAATCACATCAAGCAACTGCATGGCGTGCTGCTCAAAT
>JBEKCX010000709.1:0-2883 GCA_050014655.1 Occallatibacter sp.
ACATACACAGGAGCTCGCCCATCCCCGGCGACATCATTCAACTCAATCTCACCGAAGAAACGCTGTTCCCGTAGAGGATCAGAGCGTTCTTCCCTCCCCAAGGAGAATTACCATGAAGAACGCCCACCTACGACTTACCCAGGTCGAATACTCCGTCCAGTCCAAGAATTGGTCTACTCGCGTGGAAGTTTGGTGCGATCGCCTGGCCACCGAGGACAACACCACCCACATGCTTTCGATTTTCGGCAATGATTCTGAGATGGCCGCTGTTTCGGGTGCGATCTCGACGAACTCACGTCTCACTGCCAAGCTCCCGGATGGCTCGAAGCTGGAGCTTTTCATGGGCCAGAAGCCAACCACGTACCGCGGCCACCTCTCGATCCCCGGCCGCTTGCGTCCCGTGAGGCACATCCTGTGCTTCTCAGAGGCACTCATGCAGAACGGCACAAACGGATCAGTCACGGTCCTCCACAATGACGACACCCTCATTTGGGCAACCGTCATTTCGTTTCTTGGGCTGCCTGCACTGCCCGAGTGGGCTGGCCCCGGCGTCCAGATGTTGCGGAATACCGAGAAGATTCGGGAGATCATCGGGTTCAAGTGACCATCACGCGCGAGGAGTTGTTGCAGTGGATTGGATTGCAGGTTGCGGAGAAGTTTCTATTTCTCCCCGAAGCTGCAGGCCCTGTCATCTGGCCTTCCTACGGAATCAAAGATCTACTCTCCGCTTCTGTGATAGATGAAGACGAGCTTGAAGTCGCCGCGTAGCAGAACAAACCGCAGCAGGGCCAGTGCATGGCTGACACTTCCCAGAGTTTTTCTAGACCACCAGCATATCAGGAGTGTATACTCTCCTAGTCAGGAGGAATCATGGCAAGCCTTTCATATCCAATGACGCGGTACTCGCCTCCCCCGATCACCGACCTCACATCCAAGGATGCACGAAAGCGACTTAGCGCATCCGCTCTCAAGCTGTTTTTCAATATAGTCGACGTTTGGAAGATCCGCGATGAAGACGCGCGCATGCTTCTGGGTGGGGTCACGAATGGCCCCTACTATGAGATGAAGAAGAAGCCTGAAGTTCGCCTACTCGATACAGACAGGCTGCAACGGGTCTCCTATCTGGTAGGGATATTCAAGGCGCTCAATATTCTTCACGGGCGAGAGCTTGCTGATGAGTGGGTCCGGCTCCCCAACACAAACCGTATTTTCAACGGCTCTACGCCTCTCGACTACATGATTAAAGGGGGAGTGCCAGCCATGCAAACCGTGCGCCGGCTACTCGACGCGCGACGAGGAGGCATTTGAACGCCAAGACTGCTCTAGTACGGAGACAAAAAAACAGCAGTAAGCTGCCTTTAGTCTCTCGAATTCGCGCCGAAGAAACGAGCCGCCTCATCCCCTCCAAATACAGCATCGGCGAGGATAGCGTGCTGACGCGCATAGCAAACGACAACACTCTGCTTGCAGACGCGTTCGACCTTGACAGTGCGACGAATGACCGCCTGTTGGCCGAGAATCAGCTTCTACCAGGCATTGGCACTCACGAACTGGTGTTTGGCATACCCTACGCGAGCATTATCAATGCCGCCTTTGCTCACCCCCACCCGCTGGGGAATCGCTTCAACGGACCCGATCGCGGAGCATGGTATGCCGCAGGGGATGTTTCAACCGCGCAGGCCGAGGTTGCGTTTCATAAGTCTGTGCAACTGGCGGAGATCGATCGATACTACGATGAAGTGACCTATGACGAGTATCTGGCTGACTTCAACGCGGATTTTCATGACTTGCGCCGAGCACCAGCTTTCAAGCCCTGCCTTGATCCAGAGAGTTACGCAGAGTCGCAACTCCTGGCCGAGCGGCTGATGACGGTCGGCTCACTCGGAGTGGTCTATCCGAGTGTCAGGCATGCGAAAGGAACATGCTTTGCCTGTTTCTGCCCTGCGTTGGTGACAAACGTCAGGAAACAATTCACATTCAGCTTTCGTTGGGATGGCAAACCTGAGCCGATCATCGAGAAGATTCGAACCTAAAGTGTAATCAGTCCTCCACCATAAAGCCTGAATCGGCGCTTTATTCCCCTGTCACACATTACTGCAAGGCCAGCCCCTCAAAGGGCTGGCCATTCCTATTTAGGACTCGAGGTAAATTCATGGCAGCACTCGCCACAATTTTCGATTACTTGCGCGAATTCGCTCCCGACCTCGGCCAGCGAATCACGGAAGCGTATCAACCCCTCCACAAACCCGGTGACCCACTGTCACCGCTTCTCTCAAAACTTCGTCGCAAGGCGCTCCCAGCTCAAGCACTCGCCATCATGGGAACCGTCAAGTTCTGGAAAAAGGGCGGACGCGCCGCCAAGATGGTTGCTGAATGCGGGTGCGGAAAGACCCTGATGGCGATTGCTGCGTGCTTCGTGCATGCGGCCGGCAAGCGGTTCACCGCGATCGCGATGTGCCCGCCTCATCTTCCGAAGAAGTGGGCGCGCGAAGTGTTCATGACGCTGCCCAATGTCCGGGTCTTCATCGTGTACGACATGCGCAACAACGGCGACGTACGCAAGCCGCACGGCATGACGGAAGTCGCCTACGTCAACGGCAAGATCGTTCACAAGGGCCTGAAGGTCACTCTGAGCGAACTTCGCCAGATGGGGCCCAAAGGCTTCAAGAAGATCTGCCCCGAGAACTCTTTCTTCATTATGAGCAAGGAGAAGGGCAAGCTCGGCTACTTCTGGAAGCACGCATATGAGGTTGCCGAATCGGGTCCCAACAATGGCAGCGTCATCGGCATCGATAGCGGTCTCCCGGTCGAGACCTCATCCGGTGGCAACCTCACCCGCTTGTCCTTCGACAGCAACAAGTACGACGAGACGCTTGAACGGCC
>JBEKCX010000710.1:0-3081 GCA_050014655.1 Occallatibacter sp.
TTCGAAGTCTTCCGCCTGGCCACATGCGGTGTTACATTCATGTGCCGGCACATAGTAATAAAATCTTGTGTGTCATAACCCTTATCTGCACCCAGCGTCACACGACGCGAGCCGTGTACTCCATCCAGCATGTCCAGCGCAGCTTCACGCTCTGCCGTGCCTGTTGCTTGAGTAAAGGTGACATCCACTACCATGCCATTTCTGTTCTCCATCAGCACATGACCGGTAAAACACAGTTTCGCTTCCTTCCCCTGTCCTTTCTTGGCCAAGAGCGCCTTGGGATCCGTTGTCGACTGGTGTGTGTCATTCGTCCGTTTTTCCCCGTGGAAATCTACACTGGGATTCTTCTCATCAGGAGTGTGTGCATCATTCCCACCTTTCGGACTGAAGCTCTTCAAGGACGCCCATGCCTCCAATAGTGTACCATCCACGGTGAAGTGATCTTCTGACAGGAGCTTGCGTTGCCGCGCTTCTTCCAGTACCACTACCAGAAATTTCCTCGCTATCTCATTCTCAAGTAGTCTCTCCTTGTTCTTAGAAAATGTCGAGGCATCGAAGGCGGGATCGATGATATTCAGGTCGAGAAACCACTTGAACAGCAGGTCATAATGCAATCGTTCACAGAACTGTCGTTCGCTACGTACCGAATACAGTGCAATCAGCAGACACGCTTTGAGCAGGTGCTCGGGTGGTATCGACGGTCGACCTGTCTCGGCATACATCCGGTTGAATGTCGGCGAAAGTTCAATTAGCGCTTTGTCCACGATTGGTTTTATTTGCCGGATAGGATGGTCTTCGGGGACCAGTTGATCTGCTGTAATCAGCGTGAGCATCGTAACTTGTGTATCTGCTTTCCCGCGCATGGTCGCCTCCAATGATTTCGTTGACTTAATTTACCATAAACTGTAAGTTAAGTCAGCTACCTTAAGAGACTTTTTCAGCACCCTGCTAGGTTTTGATTCAGCCATTCGTTAACATAGTTTGCAACGTCTTGCCATTTCGGCTCACCTATGACCATATGTGAGTGGTCAGCAAATTCCTTGTAGGTGCACCTGTCTCCATACTTTTTTGCGATTTTTCTTGCCGTTTGAACCGGAACCATTTTATCGAGTCTTCCACCTATTACTAAAACAGGAACGGTTAGTTTTGATTCATCAACGGCTGTTATTCTTCCGAATGCAATTTCCTTGAACGCTCTTCCTGATTCATATACCAATTTACTATATTCTTCTTTCCGTTCTTGCTCCGGATACAATTGTGCTGCCGCATAGGCTATCTCGTTATAAGTCAAGCGAATTGGTTTGTTCCAGAATCCAGGACGTTTAAGTGCACTCCAAAATACTCTGATGTTTCGGGCTGTTAAAAAGGGATTGAGAGTCGCTGCACCCAACGGGGGAGCAGATGCTAACAAGACTACCTCTTTAGCCAATCCCCGACTCCCCAGAATTTGTGCCAACAGCCCCCCCATTGAATGCCCCATAATAACAGGATGGCCATCAAGTTTCTCAATTTCTTTTTGCAAGTCATCGGCGTAGTCCAACACGCTCGTTGTACCGAGTTTGGGGTCTGGTTTATCCGCAGGAGATACGTCGTGAAATCGCAAAGTGGGAGTGATGCAACTATAACCTTTCTCCTCGAAAAATGCCCTATATTTGTCCCAACTGCTTCCTTTGGTGCACATCCCATGAATCATAAATATTGTTTTAGTCATTGCAACCTTCTCAATTTTCACGGATTCTCTTATTTCCATTGTTGCTTCTCCATTACCATAGCGCGGTTATCAACTTATCACATCTTTTGTATGACTTGGACGCAATAGCAACGTCGGCATCTGTTCCGCTGTGGATATGTTTACCCCGAAATTGCTGACAGGTCTTGTAGTATTCCGGCCTGATTTTTCATCAATTACCATCTGATGAAGTTTGTTTAAACGAATATCTTCACTATGGTGGAAAACTACAGGTATTGCCCCTATAGTGATTGTGAGGAAACCCGTGAGGGTAATTTGCCTAAAGTAACATGTTAAATTTTAGGCGCGGGCATGGCTCCAGCTTGGGTCAATAGCCTCAGGCAATCAGGAAAATCCTACCATTCCAAGATTTTACCACTCTTGATTTTGTATATGTCAACCTCTTTAATTACCAGCTGCTTTCCATTGGGAGGAATTCCCATAAACATTCCCTTGGAAGTAGCTCTAATTGTATTTGTGGTTACCACTTTGTCGCCTTCAGCCACTATATCATCAATGGATTTACTAAAATCCGGAGTTGCTGACATGAGTTCAACATAATACTTTATCGTTTGCTCCTGGTTCAAATCTCCCCGGGCAAGATTATGGTAGATATATCCTGGTGCATTATACTTCTTACACCAGGAACGTACTTTGGCGGCGTCACCAGCAAACTCATTCCTTCCCTTGGTTAACTGGCGGACCAACTCTTTGTTTTCTTTGGTGGACATTATTTTTCCTCCTTTATTTTTTCTAACAATCCTTATTTTGTGGATAAAGGTGAAATACTTATTTCGGCTGCCCTGGCATTAATCCGACTTGCTGAAGAAATGTAGCCATGTTGTAATACACTGATTCTCGGCTATACTTGCCATTACGCAACTGATAGATTCCAGCAACGCGTATTGAAAATGTTTTGCCGGTAGCTGGTACAGCATTTTTGGTCATTGTACTATGCGCATGGGTGCCCGACATGATCCATTCATTGCCCTGCCAATCATTGGTCCCGAAAGCCGACTTTACTTCCCATTTAATGTCGGGGAAATCAGCAAACATTGTATTTATGTAATCGGTGAATTCTTTTTTACTATGTTTGACAACACCGAGACCCAAATCTTCGTAAACACAATCATCTGTATAAAATCCCAAGATCTTATTTACGTCGTGGGAGTTCCATGCTTTACTACAGTCATTCGCCATCTTTATTGCATCGATCGCCATGTAAAATCTCCTTTATTTTTTCTATTTATTATTAATTTGCATATGTTAGACTCATTATTTATTTTGCAAGTTATCCTGGCAATAACCCTAGTTGTTGCATAAACGTCACCATGTTCATATAAACGGATTTT
>JBEKCX010000711.1:0-3672 GCA_050014655.1 Occallatibacter sp.
TTATAAAATTGGAAGGCCCCATGTGGAAATACATAACATCGTATGTCAGAGCGTCGCCATCGTTTTCCAACACAGTTGGATCCACGGCGTTAATCGAAGCTTTGATGCCAACTTTAGCCCACTGGTTAACAAGAAGTTGCGCGACGTCCGATTCTGTTGGCACGGTACTGTCAACGTTTATTGTCAAGCTGAACCCATTGGGATATCCCGCACTACTCAACATCTGTTGTGCTAGGGTCGGATTGTAAGTCCACATGCTTTGAACATCAGCAGGCATTTGATTCAGCGGAACATATGCTGGATCTCCTTGCATTATCGGCCAATCGAAAACTTTACCGCCGGGGTACGTGAGATTTGCAATGGTTGTAAAGTCGGTTGCTGTAACTAGAGCCTGCCGGACTGTTTTATTTTCAAGGTACTGGTTGGTCGCTCTATTAAGTGTAAACGAATCGACACTACCAGTTGTCCATGATACATGTGTTATGCCTGTCGAATCTAGAGATGATTCGTAAGTTGTTGGGACTTCGTAATCCCAATCTATTTTACCGGTGCGTAAGGCAGCTATCGCAGTAGCCTCATCAGGAATTTCAGGATATACGAGCGTGTTGATAAAAGGCATTTTATACTGTGTGCCATTTATGGTAGTCGTACCCCAGTAATTGGGGTTTTTGGTGTAAGTTGCGCCTGTACCGGAAACAAAGTTAGTAATAGTAAAAGGTCCATCGCTAACGGTGTTTTGCCAAGCTTCGGATCCACCTGATGCAGTGGTATTACCCCATTCAGGACATATTATATTTCCGGGGAAATATCCATCCATCAAATAAAAATACCAAATAGCATTGAAACTTTTAAGATTTGCAACGACTGTAAAATTATCCGGAGCACTTACCGAAGAAACCCACGAATAGACGCCGGAAACGGTTGGTGCAGCAAATCCACGATTAAATGTATAGACCACGTCAGATGCCGTAAGTTCGCGGGGGGCCATGTTATCTAAGGGATTACCAGACCACATAATTCCTTGTCGTACGTTAAAAGTAATAGTTATTGGATTTGAAGTAGTATCAACCGTCCAACCCGTTAGCACCTGACCAGTTAGGTATTGTTCAGGAACACCTTGATCAATCTGAAATGCAAATGCATCGTTGCCTCTAGGGCCATATTTATCAATATCCCCTACGGCCAGCCAATCACAAAATGGGTTATCCCAGATCGACCCAGACCATGGCCTTTGGTTGAGTTGGGGATCAAACCCTGCGGGGTCTTGAGTGTAATATTGATTAAGTACTGTGAGAGTTCCTCCCATTTGAGGGGTATTGGCTGGCGTTGTGGTCACTGCAGAAGTCGTTACGGTTACGCTGGATGTTGTGGTGCTGGTTTTGGTGCTGCTGCAGGACGAAGTTACTAATGCTGTTCCGAATAAACTAGCAACTAAAAAGAAAGCCAATCCCGAAAGCATAAATTTATTTTTCACTTTGCTCACTCCTTATTTATTAAGCGAGGTTATCTCAAGTTAGTACCATTGAATTGTCTCTGTAAAATGTTTTAGATTATATTGGTTTACCTCCTTATAATTTTAATATGTTAATCAGAAAGACCTTCCTCTTGGTTGGTGGAAATGAGTTTTTTAACTTCTTTTGATTTCACTTTTCTTTCATATCGGCCGATGCCGCCCCGCAATCTGGGGTCCAAGAGATCTCGTAATGCATCTCCAAACATGTTTACGGAATAAACTGTAATAGCTAAAGCAACTCCCGGCCACAATGCCATCCACGGATCTAATAGCATATATTTCTGAGCACTACCACTCAACATCCCCCCCCAGCTCGGTTGTGGCGGTGGGATACCAAACCCAAGAAAACTTAATCCCGCTTCATTTAGAATCATCGACGGGACGGTTAGAGAAAAAAGAATAATAATAGGTGCCATGATGTTCGGTAAAATATGTTGAAGAATAATTTTTCGGGTAGATGCACCCATCGAAACAGCAGAAGTGATATACATGTTCTCTCGAATACTGATAACCAGACTTCTTATCATCCTTGTATTACCAATGCCATTCGAAATCCCTAAACAAAAAATAACTTGCCATAAGCCTGGCCCAATCATCGATATGATAATCATAAGAAGCAGCAAATTAGGAATGCTTAACTCAGCATCGACAAATCTCTGCAATATTAAGTCAAATGTACCACCTATATAAGCGCTTAAAACACCTAAAAAGGTGGAAATAGTAATTGAGATAAGAGTAGCCACCAATCCAACAATTACTGAGATACGTGCCCCAAAAATGACACGGCTTAGTAAGTCTCGCCCAAGGTTATCAGTACCCAATAAGAACCTGATCGAAGGGCCTTCCAGAGCATTAAAAGCATGGACATCGTTCATACCATAAGGAGCTAAGAAGTTTGCAAAAAGTGCCGTAATCAAAAGCAGCAAAGTAATAACCGCGCCCAAAGTGCCGAGCGGTTTTTCTTTCACCATCCTTACTGCTAATTCAACTAGTTTGGAAGGTTTCTTTTCTTTTGGGACTTTTCCTAAAGTGTTGCCCAATTCATTGTTCCCCGTGATATTTCACCTCATTTATAATGAATTCGAGGATCTAGGAAGCCATAGGACAAGTCAGTTAATAAGTTGATAAAAACCAATACAAGCGAAATTATTAACACCACCGCCGTAACTATCGGGTAGTCCCTGTCAGATGTAGCATCTGTCAATAGACGTCCCATACCGGGCAAATTAAATATATTTTCAATAATAACAGCGCCCCCGACTAGAACCGGTAATTGATAACCGATCATAGTCACCACTGGGATAAGAGCATTCTTTAGCGCATGTCTGATTACAATTATCCCTTCCCTTAATCCTTTCGACCAGGCTGTCCTGATATAATCCTGTCTTAACACTTCCAGCATCATTGTGCGCATTAATCTCATATTTGTTCCTGCTCCGCTCATGCCTAATACAATAGCAGGGATTATAAACATTTTAAGATTACCGATGGGATTGACGTTAAAGGGGATGTACATAACCGGCGGAGTATATCCCCACCATATAGAAGGGTAAACAATCACCAATGTCCCCAGCCAAAAACTGGGAACAGCGATGCATAAAATTGCGAAACTACGAGCGAAATAGTCGCCCCAGCTGTCCTGACGTATTGCAGCATATATGCCAATGGGTAATGCGATTACTTGGGTAACCAAAAGGGCTAAAATTCCAAGTTCAAAAGTTACTGGCCACCTTTGTTTTATTTCATTTATCACCGGAGTTCCTGTCCATAATGAATTCCCCAAGTTTCCATGGAAAATAAGATTACCTAACCAACGCCAATATTGAACATAGATTGGAACATCCAGTCCCAATTCATGCTTAATGCTCGCCACGTTGGGGTGTGCCACCCCATAGCCCCCAGAAAATTCGGCAACCATTTTTTCTACAATACTTCCAGGGACAAGCCGGATTATTACAAATATTATGAGGGTAACAAAAAACACTGTGGGAATCGTTAGGAGTATTCGTCTGATTGTATAAGGTAACAAATGAATTTCCTCAACTTACAGTAATGCGCCCCAAATACCTATATAAAACTAACAATAAAACACCGCCACAAAACTTCATCATCCATTTTGCATAGAATTCGGTACAGAATTATTAAATTAAAGCAAAGGA
>JBEKCX010000712.1:0-3287 GCA_050014655.1 Occallatibacter sp.
CTGGTTTGTTTACTCGCATTGACTGGTTGTTCGTGTTCAACTCATCCGATAACATCTCAAACCGTTGTTAATAAAACATTATCCGCATTATCCAGTGTCAAATCGTATCAACTGGACACAGATTTTACGGACGGAACCGGGACAAACTCCACAGAATGGAAAGGCATTAGAGTTATTGACGTATCTGACAAAGAGATGCAAATGAATTTGGCGATAACAATCGGGGCTTTGTTGACTACTGACGAAGAATATGTCATGAACGGAAAGGACTACCTGAAAACTGTTGCGGAAGCAAATTCTCCCCCAACTTGGGGATGGTCCAAAAGTGAACTTGATAACGATGTATGGAATGCCCAAATCCAAATACCATTTCTTACAGAACTGCTGAAAACCGCAACCCAATTTAGTTCCTTGCAGACTACACAATTAAATAATGTTGACTGCTATATTTTAACTGTTACACCATCCGCGCAAGCATCGGTCGATTTTCTTGTAACACTGGATCAGCCTGGGGGGCCGGATGTTGGTGGAGTGCTCTGGGGTGGCGGTGGCGGCACTTTAGACAGAACGGATACTTACAATAACGGCTCAGTTGAACTTTGGATTAATAAAAATAGCTACTTACCAGTAAAAGTTGAAGTTAATGTTGATTTTCGTGGTTATTTGAACCCGGATAATACCAATATTCTCGAGCAGGGTTATCAGGGAGAGCTAGATTTCTCAAATTATAATCAGCCGGTATCTATCCAGGTTCCTCAAGACGCATTAAATTCCCCTTTGCAAGCGAACGTTGGTACCACGGTCACAAGTTCTGGCGTAACTTCACAGTACAAGACTTACACCTTAAAACATGATAATATTTCTTTTTCTTTTGAATATCCTGTAGGTTATAAAATCGTTAACTCGGATATGCAACCCAATCCTCTTGCCGCTCTTAGTGTGCGATTTGCTCATGCTAGTGGACTGTTTGGTTGGTTCAGCATAGACCCTGTTTTTAATGTGATTGTCGGCAATACTGTTGCCCAGCAACAATATGATCTTGACAGTATTGCCAGTTCTGCAGAAGGGCATACACCAGCAGATGAATTGGACAGAGAATCAATATTCATTGCTGGTGCAGGAACCACAGGTGTGATGGTTGACTATACTTCTAAGGATTATAAGAATGAACCATCAGTCACTCGAGAAGTTTTCTTTGTTGTTAACGGAGTTCTATGGAATATTTGCATATACTCTAGTCCTGCCAAAGCAAACCAAGCTAAACTCGATATCGAGCATGTCATCAATACTTTTAAAGTTTTTCAATAGCTTTTTCCCCCTAAAGTTAGGTGGATTTACTGACATTGAAAAATTCGATGTAATGTGACTTCACAATCTAACGTTTGATATTCCGTATGTTCGGGTAACAGCTTTACGGAGTTACAGGAGTTCTTGTCTCCATGTAAACTGTCAGCGTTACCGCTGGGGGTGTTATCCCAGATAAGGAAGCCGAAATTTTTGTGGTTCCAATAGCTATACCGGTAGCAGTTCCAATTCGAGGAAATGCTAGCCAAATTATGGGGATTCTACTTTGTCGGCCGTTTCTGCTCGGGTGCTGAGCAATTGAAGTTTTAGCATAAGTAATTCCGGTAATACTCCACTTTTGCGCGTAAATAGACAAATTATCGGTGATTTATCAGTAAAATATCGCCAAAATATCGTTAAAATATCGCCAGTTTAACAGAGGTTTTATGCTATTCTCTTATAGAATGTAACACGGGGAAGGTTATCATGAGACTTTTAAAACTTTATGGAGTGTGGCAGGTTGATATATAAAAGCCCTATCTTATGCGTGATGGGACTTAGGCGATATTTATGAGTGCACTCATTGAAACCAATCAGCAAAATGTGTCGAAAAGGAGAAATAACTTGAAAAATGTTTTTAAAGTAGTCGCAACGGTTTTATTTACCTGTGCCATTGTTGCCTTATTGCTACCCGGGGCGGTAAGCGCAGTTGCCTCACCCACTCCTGCTTATCCAACTTCAGTTGATGGAATGCCTGTGGTGTTGGTGAAAGATGCTGCTAATACTGTCGGAATGCCCCAAGGTGACGTGGTTCTTTGCGTTTATGATAGTACATCCCAAACAATAGAAGATTCAAATGCAAAAATCAGTTCTTCAAATTATCTGATAAACAATCCACTGCCCAGCGGTTGGTCAATAGAAGTATTTGGAGGTCCAGGAGCGACAGTTGCTCAATTTATAAAGACTAACAACGATTATAATGCGGCCTGTAAAGCATATGGTCCTATTCAATTAGCAATGCCGACTCAATCAAATACGCCTTCCAATATAAGGTCAAATTCGTTACCTCTGCATGAACCTTCCTTTGCTACGGTGGTTAACAATGATCCTTCTAGCCAAACTATCACATATCAGGCAGGTTATTGGGCATCTCCCTTTATTGCTATCAACCAAAACGTTGATAGCGCCTTCGAGAATAATTTAGAGACAAATGCTAATTCTAGTTATAATGGGAATCCTTGGTTATTGCAATCAGGGCAAGGGTTTTATTCTTGGGCGGGTTTCAATATTTATTCGGATCAGCATTATAAATTTCTGGGACAGTCTTTTGGTGTTCCTTATATTACCGGCGATCAAATGGAATTTGAAATATATCTTAGTCCCTACACCGGTAGTTGGGAGGAAACATGCCTAGATGTAACTAGACAGGTTTACGATTACAATATTGCTTCATACGCAGCAGGAACACAGGCTATTGCACAATCGGGTACGGGTATTTCGTTTGAGAATTGGAATACAGTAAGTAATTGGTACCAATGGTTCACTAATCCAATTAATTCTTATTCCGCTGATGAAGGTACATATTATTCTCGGTATTCGTGGAGCAGTCAAGGCTACCTCATACAAGATGATTACGGCAACACTGTTCCAAATAATGGACAAATAACAGGTAGTTTAGTTGGTTATGGACAAGCAAGTTGGTGGATACCAAATATGCTAATCGGACGTTAAATAATCTAAATTGAATCGCGTCGTAAAGCCACACCTTTTATGATTAAGGTGTGGCTTTACAATGAGAAATCGGCTGAAAATCATATCCTACAAAGGTTGTATTTATTTACTTTTTTAAGTGGTCTGTTTTCAGGTATCTCCTTAGTTACAATAATAGCCGTTAAGTAGTAAACTGATATTATGGCTAAAGCAACTGAGATAAAATTAATGGAAGAAGAACAACAAATATTGAAATCCTGGGTAAGCAAGGGAACTACCGAGCACCGTTTAGT
>JBEKCX010000713.1:0-2904 GCA_050014655.1 Occallatibacter sp.
AGCAGAGTTGCAGGAAGGCGCGGAGGGCCTCGCGCCGCTGCGGCTCCGGGGCCAGCGGGTCGCCGACGGCAATCGCGCCGCCTGCCCACACCTGGTACGCGATCGCACCGTCGCCGGCCAGAAGGCTCCGCTTGCCCTCCTCGTCGCTGAAGCAGGAGATGTGCGCCCGGCCGTGGAGCAGGCGGAGCCTTTCGATCTCGCCAGCCGTCCCGGCCGGGACGGGGACGTTCCGCCCGGCCAAACTGGCGCGCGCCAGCACCGCGACCCCAACGCAGACGGCGAGCAGGGCAACGACCATCGCAACGTCGCTATCAGGTTCGACCAGAGTCAGCAATCCGAATACCACGGCCATGATCGGGAGGATGCGCAGGAGCATCGATCGCCGGGCCATCCCCACGGCACCCACCAACACCCCGAGCGCGACCGCCATCGCTCCGGCCGCGTCTCTCAGGACCGCCACCTCGTGATCGGTCGGCAGGCCCCCGATTGCAAAGACCAGCTCACGCGCAGCCGCCGGAAGCGTGGCGACGACCATCGCCGTGTGCGTCACAGCCCCACTCTCCATGACTCAGCCCCTTCCCACGAGCCACGGGGTCGGACCCCAGAGGTGGCCCAACCAGGTGAGGCTGTGGACCAGCTCCGCGCTCCACGCCTGCCAGCCGTGACCTCCAGGCGCTGAGGAGACATCGAGCTGCGGCCAGCCGGAGGCCGAGAGCGTGGCGGCGAACTGCTCGGTCGCCGCCCGGGAACGTGACGTCTCCAGTGCCGTAGCCGAGGTAGAGGGGCATGCGCTCTCCGGCGGGCAGGGACGGAGCCGTGTACAAGGGACTGTTGGCCAGGGTCGAGGCGCCAAAGAACCCCGGGCGCGCTGAGAAGTAACCGGAGTAGCTGGCGGCCCAGCGGAAGACGGAGGGATTGCGGACGGTCAGGTTGACGGCGCCGAAGCCCCCGCTGCTGAGACCCGCGATGCCGCGGTAAGCGGCGCCGAGCGTGTGGTAGCGGGCATCCACCGCCGGCACGAGCTGATCGACGAGCCACGTCTCGATGGCCGCGCGAGGAGTGTTGCCCCACTCGGTGTCCGCCCCATTGGCGCCGTTGCCGTTGGGCATCACGGCGATCAGCGGGGGAATGGCGCCGGTGCTGATCATCTGGTCGAGGACCCCCCGCAGCTGGCCCCCGCTTCCGAGCCATTGGCTCGGGTTCCCCGGGGTCCCGTGCAGAAAGTAGAGGACGGGCACATGCAGTGAGGGGTCAGCGAGGGAGGCGCCCGGGACGTAGATCAGCGACGTGCGCCCCGCGACGACGAGGGTCTGGATCGTCCCTGGGTCCCGGCGCAGGAGGGCGATAGTGCGACCTCCCCGAGCCACTCTGATGGATCTCGCGGCCGAGTTTGGGTTCGTGCCGCCGTCCGCGCTCACCGCGTAGGTGTGGAGCCCGCTGAGCGGTCCGTCCTGCAGCGTCCCCGCCAGAGTGCCCGAGACGAGCACCAGGGCGACGAGAGCAACGGGGACGGCGGCCCACAGACGCCGCCGCCGAGCGAGTAACGACCAGAGGCGGGAGAGGTCGCGAATCAACCCCATGGCGAGCGCCCCGGCGGCGAGCACGCTGAAGCCACCCAGCAGCAGCATGGCGGACGGCTCGAGGACCCAGCCCGCGACGTTCACCTGGGCGCGGAGGCCGGGGGTTGTCCGTGTCCCCGCCGCGGTGATCAGAAAGGGGATGACCTGCACCGCGCAGAAGCCGAGCAGACCGCCGACCCGCGCTGGTCCGGGCCGGCGCCATGCTGCCGTGGCGATGGCGGTCGCGAGCCCCACCAGAAGCATCGAAGTGAGGAGTGCGGCACGCTGGCCGTCCATGCCCAGGGCGACGAACCAGTTCTCCAGCCCGGAACCGAGGAGCCATTCCAAGAATCCGGTCAGGGCGGCGGCCCCCACCGCCGTCACGATAGAGATGCGACCCGACAGCGAGCTGGCGACCAGGCGACCCAGCCGGGAGGCCACCGCCAAACCCTTGACGAGCACCTCCCTCAGGCGCGCGCCGCCGTCACGCATGCGCCGCCGCATGCTGCTCACCAACTCTGTCCCGTGCACCGATGAGCCCCCCGCCAATCACGGACCGATCCGGATGTGTGCAGCCTTCTCTCTGAGTGTCGAGCCACATACCGAGCGCGGCTACCACCCAAGCTCGGAAGGGCGACCGCCTCACGTGGAGTGTGGCACTCGCTCCGGACGCCAATGGCTACGTTCACGTTCGACAGCCTGCCAGGCATCCCTGAAGTTACGTCCCGTACCGTGGTGGGAATTGAGGCCGTCTCTGCCGGGCTGACCGGGTAGACAGAGAAGGCCACCGTGGGGTTCTCTTTGGAGTGCTCAACCTTCAAGGAGATCCACGAATGGACGAATGGCCCACCCCAGGATGACAGACCAGGAACTCTTCGACCAACTCGCCACCGCCGACCGGGACCAGCTGCGCCTGATCCTCGAGCACGGCATTCAGCGCCTGATCGAGATCGAGGCCAGCGCGGTGATCGGGGCCGACCCGTACGAGCGCGCCGCCGATCGGTCAACCCACCGCAACGGTCACCGCCCCAAGCCACTGGACACCGGGGTGGGCCGTCTCGAGCTCCAGATTCCCAAGCTGCGGATAGGCAGCTTTTTCCCCACCCTGCTGGAGCCCCGCCGGCGCATCGACCGGGCCCTGCTGGCGGTGATCCAGGAGGCGTACGTCCAGGGGGTCAGCACTCGCAAGGTCGACGCCCTCATGGAGGCACTGGGCGGCTGCCAGATCAGCAAGAGCGAGGTGAGCCGGATCTGCGCTCTCCTTGACGAGGAGCTGGCCGCCTTCCGGGAGCGGCCTCTCGATGACGCCGCCTATCCGTACGTCTGGTTCGACGCCACCCACCAC
>JBEKCX010000714.1:0-3662 GCA_050014655.1 Occallatibacter sp.
CTTATGATTCCGCTAAAGGCGAGGTATTTGCACCCGACGGGTATAATAGCAATTTGGCTGTAATATCTGATAGTACAAACTCGGTCATAACCACATTGACCATAAGTCTTTATCCCGGAACTATTGCCTACAATGCTGCTAAGGGAGAGATCTTTGTATCTGTATCCAACGCAGCGGCAGGGCTTAATGTGATATCGGACAGCGATAATAGCGTAAAGATTATAAAAGGGGGCATACCTGGATATTACGCCTATAATTCTGCCAAAAGCGAGCTATCTGCAGAGACTGCTAACAACACGGTCTCGGTATTAACCGACAGCAGCAGCAAGGTTGTTGCAACCTTAAGTAGCAAAATCGGCCCGATGGCTTATGATATTGGAAAGAACGAGCTATTCCTAGTTAGTGGGTACAGCACTATTTCGGTTGTTACACCGACGAACTAGAACAAGTAAATGGGCGCAATTGATTTTTCTAAAATTTTAGTGGGCACTCAGAAATGGGTGCCCATTGTTCTTTTATCGTGAGCACTTCCCATCAAGCGGCTTGTGCTTGAAACTTGGGGTGACGAGATCAATGTTGTGCTCGCGTTAGCCTTAATACAATATCGTGCTATAATGTACTTTATTAGCGTATTCCCGTGTAGGAGGTATCGATGCCACAATTGAAAAACGCACACAGCCCAAAAGCAAGCCTGCCCGCGGCAAGCGTTCAAGCGGGAGGTGATTATGCTCGAAGTCTGCTCGAAGCGAGCCTAGACCCCCTGGTAACTATCAGCCCCAAAGGTAAAGTTACCGATGTGAATGAGGCAGCAGTTAAGGTTACAGGGACCCCGCGACGAGAGTTGATTGGCAGTGATTTTTCCAACTACTTTACCGAACCTGATAAGGCTCGCGTAGGTTATCAGCGCGTATTTGCTGATGGTTTCGTTACCGACTATCCCTTGACTATTAGGCACAAAGATGGGCACGTAATAGAGGTGCTATACAATGCGTCGGTTTATCGTGATGCGAAGGGAAATGTTGCAGGAGTATTTGCTGCAGCCAGAGATATCACTGTTCAGAAGAAAACAGAAGCGGAACTAGCCAAAACAAATGCTGCGTTGCAAGGCCAAATTGAAGATCGACGCCGGGCTGAGAGAGCCATCCTCGAGCTGTCTACACCGGTGCTCCAATTAAGGGAGGGTTTGCTGATTCTGCCAATCATCGGCATTCTTGACTCACAGCGTGCTCGCCAGCTGACCGAACAACTGCTCAATTCAATTCGTAATAACCGGGCTAAAGTGGCCGTCGTCGATATTACCGGAGTGGCCGCTGTCGATTCTAAGGTCGCGAATCACTTACTTCAAACTGCGGAAGCAGCCAGGCTTATGGGCGCAACCGTTATCTTAACCGGGCTTTCTCCCGAGGTGGCCCAATCGCTGGTCTCGATTGGCGTTGACCTGAGCCGCCTGATTACCGTCGGCGACCTGCAAGGAGGAATTGTCGAGGCTGACCGTTTACTCGGCGTTAGGGTTGTCCGCACTCAAGATGATGCCTCGACCCGGAGAGTCTAATAATGAAAGTCCCCATTCTAAAACAAGGACCATATTTAATTGCATCGGTCCAATCTGCTCTAACCGATGAAGACTTGGTGCAACTGCGCGACGACCTGGCACAAATGGTCGGCCGCCATCACTCCAGGGGAGTCGTCATCGATGTGACGGCGTTGGACGTGATGGACTCCTTTGCTGCTCGAACTCTTCGTTCAATGGCAGCCACAATCAAGTTAAAAGGGGCCCATGCCATTATCGTGGGAATTCAACCTGAGGTGGCTTTTGCAATGGTGCAACTTGGATTGTCGCTGGCCGGCGTATCAACCGCGCTGGATCTTGAAGATGGACTCACGCTTCTGTCAAAACAACTGCAGGAGAATCAAGATGGGGGGTAATGGGACCAGCGCGCCAGTCATGTCCGGAAATGAAATTGTTATAAGTATCAAATCCGATGTGGACGTGGTCATCGCCAGGCAGGAAGGTCGTCGTCTTGCCACCGATCTTGGGTTCAACGCGGGTGACGTTACTCTCATTGCCACGGCAATTTCCGAAGTTGCACGTAATATCGTTAACTATGCAGACCACGGGGAAATAATTCTCAGTATCGTGGAAGAATCAAATAAAAAAGGCATTTCCATAATAGACCGGGATAACGGGCCCGGTATTCCCGATATCGCCCTAGCGATGCAAGATGGATACTCAACATCAAAGGGACTGGGTTTGGGTTTGCCGGGTTCGAAACGAATCGTTGACGAATTTGAAATCGCTTCGGAGGTCGGTAAGGGAACCACCGTAAGGATGAAAAAGTGGAAACGTCCAGTTGTAACTTCGCGGTCGTGGGTGTAGCCAGCAAGCCTTTACAGGGACAGCTAGTTTCCGGTGACCTACACGTGGTTATTCCATTCAATGATGGTCTATTAGTTGCGGCTATCGACGGCCTGGGACACGGACAGGATGCAGCGGCAGCCAGTAAGGTCGCTGCTGAAACTATGTTCGCTTGTGCCAGTCAAAGTGTAACCTCCGTCGTCAGAGAGTGCCATGAACATCTGCACGGGACTCGAGGCGTGGTAATGAGCCTCGCTTCGTTCGGTGTTAAAAACAATATGATGACATGGTTGAGCGTTGGAAATGTCGAAGGGTATGTAATACGTGCCGACCCGCGTATTCACGATAGACCGTGTATTCTCATGCGTGGCGGTGTGGTAGGGCATTCGCTGCCACCGCTACGTGAAGAGACACTTCCTATATATCCTGGAGACACATTGGTTATGGCGACGGATGGGATAAAAAGCGGCTTCTCCGGTGCCCTGAACCCCGCTGATTCTCCTCAAATCATCGCGGACAATATCATCGCCCATTTTGCTAGAGAAACCGATGATGCCATGGTCATAGTAGTTCGGTGGCTCGGGAACAGTGCATGATAATTAGTAAAGACAATATCGATGCAAATTACATCTCCTGCTTTACGGATTATTTCCACGGCGACGAAGAATCCGCCAGGGCTTGTGCTTATGAAATTGGCCGAACTGCAAATACGATGGGCATTGGAATACTGGAATTGGCTACGATCCATCATCGCTCATTAGATGTCATGCTCCAAAAGGCGAAAACGAAAGCCGATATTTTGCGCACATTAAATGTTGCACAACAACTGCTGTCAGAGAGTCTGGCTTCATATGAAATGACTAACCGGGGCTTCTATGAAAGCCTTGAAAAATTAGGTTTGTCAAATAAAGAACTCGAGAAGGAAATTGCCGAACGAAAAGAAGCAGAGGAGACACTCAAGCGAAGCGAGGAGAAATACCGTACGATCGTTGAAACGGCAACCGAAGGTATATGGATTTGTGATACGGATGCCCGGACTATTTTTGTAAATAAGAGAATGGCAGAAATGCTGGGTTATAGCGAAGAAGAAATGATGGGCAAAACAGCTTACGCATTTATGGACCAGGGATCGAGAGAACTGGCAAAATTTAACCTTGATAGGCGAATACACGGTGACAGGGATATGTATGAGCAAAAGTATATACGCAAGGATGGCTCAACTCTATGGGCGATAGCATCGGCCGCCCCAATGTTGGATAAAGGCGGGAAAGTAATAGCCAGTCTGGGCATGATTATGGACATCACT
>JBEKCX010000715.1:0-2512 GCA_050014655.1 Occallatibacter sp.
CAATCCCAGCCATGATGCTCAGGGTGCCGGAGGCGGCCGGCCGGTGGCGGCCCGCGGCAAGAATCCACCGGACAACGCCATCCTTGCGTCTAATGCGGCATTCGAAATTCCAGTCACCGTGCGTCTCGATAGCGTGACGGAAGGTGGTATCGACAAAAGGCCGGTCCTTCGGAAAAACATGGTCGAGGAACATCTCGTAAGTCCATTGTGGGAGCAGCTCATTATAGCCGAAGATACGGTCGTATTCCGGTGAGCGAATAGCGGTGTGGTTTACCAGATCAAGATCCCACGCTCCGGTATGACTGGTTTCCATGGCGAACTCAAGTCGCGCCTCACTTTCCCGCAAAGCTATTTCCGCCTTTTTACGCTCGGCTATTTCTTTCTCGAGTTCCTTGTTGGTCAAATCTAATTTTTTAAGACTCTCGTAGAAGCCCCGGTTGGTCATTTCATACGAAGCAAGGCTCTCGGAAAATAAACGTTGTGCGGCATGGGTTGTCCGCAAGATATCATCTTTCGTTTGCGCTTTCTGGAGCATAATATCCAATGCATGATAGTGGATGGTCACGAGTTCCAGAATTCCGATTCCCATAATGTTTGCATTTCGGCCTATTTCGTAAGCGCAAGCCATGGCGGATTCTTCTTTGCCTTGAAAATACTCCCTAAAACAGGAAAGATAATTAGTTTCTACGTTATCCTTACGAATCGTCATATGCGCTTCCCAAGCCACCGGACTGCTACAACCAGGGCATCATCGGTTTCTCTGGCAAAATGGTCCATAATATTATCTGCGATAATTTGCGGAGAAGCTTTGAGTTTTAGAACGCTGGAAAAGCTGCCTTTTATGCCGTCAGTCGCCATGACCAATGTATCTCCGAAATTTATTTGGATGGTATCCGCGCGTAACGGCGGCAGCGAATGGCCTACAACGCCGGCGCGCATTAGAATACAAGGTCTATCCTGCATGCTCTCGTCTTCACGTAATACGTATCCCTCAATATTTCCAACCGAAAGCCACGACATCGTATTCTCTTCAGCACTGAATGAGGCAATACTCATTACAACTCCTCTCGTCCCGTGCAGATGCTCATGGCACTGTTTGATGATCGATATTATATTTTGGCCCGCACATTCAACCAGGGTTTTAACTGCAGCATTGCTGGCTGTCGCGGCTTCGGGTCCATGCCCCAAACCATCAATGGCTGCGACTAACAGCCCTCGATTGAAAGGAATAATTACATGTGCATCGCCAGAAACTGACTGTCCACGTAAAGTTCTGCTGGCTACACCCACGACCGCGAATTTATATTTTGACGCTTCCACTTTTTCATCCTAACCACAGTGCCTTTACCAATCTCAGAAGCGATTTCAAACTCATCAACAATTCGTTTTGAACCGGGCAAACCCAACCCCAGTCCTTTTGACGTCGAATAGCCATCTTGCATAGCCAGCGCGATATCCTTAATGCCCGGCCCATTATCTTGTGCGATTATCGAAATACCTTTCTTATCTAACTCTTCAACGATGCCGAGAACGATTTCGCCGCGGATCGCGTAGTTAACGATATTACGCGCAACTTCGGAAATTGCCGTGGCAATTAATGTAATGTCACCGGCATTGAACCCAAGTTCACTAGCCAAGCGGCGGCCTTCCTGTCTGGCAATAACTACATCCACATCGGACTTGATTGGTATTACAATTTCATTTCCCGATAGGACAGGCGCATTAGCCCCATTACCCGCCATTCTGGTTCTCCTTCATTTGTTTTGACAGCAAATTTAATCCGTCTTCAAGATCCAGAGCGGTTGACACGCCTGTAAGCGATAATCCAAGTTGCACCATAGCAAATGCCACCTCGGGTTGAATCCCCACAATAATAGAATGCGCTCCTTTTAACTTTATTGTCGCTGCCATCGAACGTAGGGTCCGCGCAGCGAAAGAATCCATCACATCCAGCGCCGTTACATCAATAATGACGCCCCTTGAGTGATGGCGTCCGACCATTTGTGTCAGGTCATCCCTGAGTTGCACTAAGTCTTCATCGGTTAAAGCCGACTGTACGGAAGCAATTAAAAATGGACCTTGCTTGAGAATAGGAACTCGCATGATCAGACTCTCCGGGTTGTGAAATCATCTTGATTATGCACAACTTTAAACCCGAGCAAACGGTCTGCTTCGATGATTCCTCCCTGCAAGTCCCCCACTGTAATTAGTCGCCCAAGGTCGACCCCAATCGAAACCAAGGATTGAGCGACCTCAGGAGAAAGCCCGGTTAAGATGACGATTGCACCCATTAGTCTGGCGGCTTCAGCGGTTTGAAGCAGATGGTTCGCAACTTTAGAATCAACCGCCGCTACTCCGGTAATATCAACCACGGCCACCTTGGCACGATTATCGCGTATTGAATTGAGTAATTGCTCGGTCAGCTGGCGTGCACGTTGTGAGTCAAGAATACCTATGATTGGCAGAATAAGCAACCCCTCTCTTAGCTGGAGTACTGGGGTAGAGAGTTCCA
>JBEKCX010000716.1:0-3661 GCA_050014655.1 Occallatibacter sp.
CGCCCAGGAGGCCCTCGACCAGCACCTGATCGACCTGATCGCCAACAACGACTGGCAACTGCTGGCGGCGCTGGATGGGCGCACCATTACCCGCAAGGACGGCAGCAAACAGGTGCTGCACCTGGCCGGGCCGCGGATTGAAGAGCTGCGGCCCACGCTGCGCGAGCAACTGCTGAGCTGGCTCGTGAACCCCAATATCGCCATGCTCATGCTGGTGGGCGGGGCGTTGCTCATCTATCTGGAATTCAACGCTCCGGGCACCATCGTTCCCGGCGCGCTGGGCACGCTGATGGTGCTGCTGGCCATCTTCGGGCTGAACCTGCTGCCCATCCGCTTTACGGCTGTGCTGCTGTTGGCGGCGGCGCTGGCGCTCATCCTGCTGGAGGCCAAGTTTGGCGGCCACGGCGTGCTGGGGGTGGCCGGCGTTGTCTGCCTGGCCTTTGGAACGCTCACCCTGGTTGCCGCTCCGGTGCCTGAGATGGGGGTCAGCCCGGCCGTCGCTTTCGGCGTGGCCGCGGGATTTGGGGCAATCACCGTCCTTCTGATGCGCCTGGCCGTGCGCTCCCGCCGCATGAAGACCCGGCTGGGCGTGGATGCGCTGGTGGGGGTCCGCGCCACGGCCATGGAACCGCTGACGCCCGAGGGCCACGTGCTTGTCGAGGGAGAGATCTGGCGCGCGGTGGCCAGCGAGCCGGTAGCCGCCGGCAGCCGGTTGCGCGTGGTGAGCCATGAGCAGTACCTGCTTCACGTGGCGCCGGCTGAGCCGCAAAGGCCGCCGCAGCACGCCGGGTAGAGCGGCTTTCCGGTTCAGGGGATTCTCGCGCCGCCGCCGCGCATCTCTTCTGGCGGCGCTGTGGATTTTTGACAGACCGGAATGACATTGCAGGAGTACAATCCGTGCTGAGTGAGGAGAGCCAAATGTTTGTTCCATTTCTGATTCTGCTAGCCATCGTCGTTCTCTATCTGATCAACTGCATCAAGATCCTGCGCGAGTACGAGCGCGGCGTCATCTTCAACCTGGGTCATGTCTCGCCGCAGCCGTACGGACCGGGCTTCATCTTTGTTTTCAGGCCCGTGCAGCAGATGATTCGCATCTCCCTGCGCCAGGATGTGCTCGAGGTTCCGCCCCAGGACGTGATTACCCGCGACAACGTCACCATCAAGGTGAACGCGGTGGTCACGCTCTACGTGGTCAACCCCAACGACGCTGCCATCAAGGTGGCCAACTACGTCTACCAGACCTCGCAACTGGCGCAGACTACGCTGCGCACGGTGCTGGGCGAAGTGGAGCTGGACGAGCTGCTCAGCCATCGCGACAAGCTGAACCTGCGCATTCAGTCCATCATGGACCAGCGCACCGAGCCGTTTGGGGTCAAGGTCGTCTCCGTCGAAGTCAAGCAGGTGGACCTGCCCGAGCAGATGCAGCGCGCTATGGCCAAGCAGGCCGAGGCGGAGCGCGAAAAGCGGGCCAAGATCATTCACGCCGAAGGCGAGTTCAATGCCGCGCAGAAGCTGGTGGACGCCGCCACGCTCATGGCCACCGAGCCTATCACCCTGCAACTGCGTTACCTGCAAACACTCACCGAGATTGGCGTCGAGAAGAACACTACCATCGTCTTCCCGCTGCCCATGGAGTTGCTGACGCTGCTGAATAAGATCAACCTCTCGGCGGCGCCAAAGCCGGCGGCTGCCGCGAAGCCGTAAACTGAAGTGGATGACCTCCTATCCTCCCCCCTCCCCACGGATAGGTCTTGATCCGCAGTATGGCAAGCCGGCGCGCGACCATCCGCCGGGTGCTGACCTTGCGCGCTGCCAAGATAAACAGACGGGCCCTCAAAGAACTTGCATCATCGAGGACGGGGTATGAGGGAAGTGTTTGAAGACAAAGAGCATAATCTGGCCCAACCTCATCGCGACGTCGATCTGACGTTGGGCCCGGTCGTGCTCCTGGGTATTCTTTTCCTCCTGGCGCTCATCTGCGCGGGCTTCTTCGGCTGGGGGTACGCGGTGCGCGGCTCGCAGGATGCCTCGGGCGTCATGAAGCCCGCGCCCGACGCGCCGGCCTCTCTGCAGGCGGGCTGCGTGCAATCCAAGCCTTCCGCAAGCTCGCAAATGGAGGTGGCGCCGCCGCCGGATACCGACCCAAGCGATCTGTCCTTGTCCGCGGCTCCTGACGCGGATGTGGCTGCCAATGTGCAGAGTGCGCAGCCGGCCGCGGCGGCTGGCTCATCGTCCACTCAACCTCAGGTCCGGCCGGCCCTGCCCACTACCGCAAACCCGCTTCAGCCCGCGGCGGAACCGGGCGGAGGGCTCACCGTTCAGCCTGCTCTCGTTCCGGCGGGTGCATTGATGGTCCAGATTGCCGCCGTCTCGCAACAGGAAGACGCGGATGTGCTGGTGAACGCGCTGCGCAAGCGCGGCTATGCGGTTGCCGCCCGCCGCGAGCCCGCCGACAATCTCATCCACGTGCGCATCGGCCCCTTCACCAGCCGCGACGAGGCCAACCGATGGCGCCAGAAGCTCACCAGCGACGGCTATAACGCCATCATCCAGCCGTAGGGGGAGAGGGGCACCCGCCCAAATATGAGGCAGACAGATGCAAATGGATCCACGATTCATCAAAGCACGAGACCGGTTTGATGCGTGCTTCGCACGCGAAGCGCGAGGTCGTGGGATCACTGAACCTGAGATATCAAAGCTCATTCGTCTACTCCCGACTGTTATCCGAAATGCAGACTGCTTTCAGGACACACTTACCGGGCTATGGCGGTACTACTTCGGCACCCCGCCAATTTCCTTGCAGTCGGGGCGAGAGGTCGTCGGGGCGGACCTACAGTACCCGCAAATGAGAATCCTCGTGATGGTGATGCATGTTGCGGATACGTACCTTCCGCCCCACTGCTTTACCAGGTTCATCGATCGGTTGGCGCACCGTAAGAAGCACGCAGAAGTACTCGCGGAGTTCCAACCGCTGATGCATCGGAGTGATCTGACGGGCATACAAAACGAAGTCTCAGGATACGCCAAGAAAACTATAGATTGGTTGATACCAGAAACGGGCAAACAGCCTCTTTTGATCGAAGTCAAGTGCCGGCTCGTGGACCTCATCGAATCTTTGGAGTCCCTAGAATTTGCGCAATCTTTGGGAGTCAAGGAGATACCCGCGCCTAGGCATGACCCTGCCATAATGCTACGAAGCACAGTAGACAAATTCGTTGAAAGAAACCCAGCTGATGCCATACAGTGCGTATGGGTATCTTCACATTTGAAGCAAGAAATGTCAGAAACAAGGAATAAGTTTGAGCAATTGGCCGGAAAACGGATTCATGTGGTGATATTCGGGGGATGGACCAGCGATGTATCGATGATCGGGATTGCCCCTGAGGTGACTCAAGAGGTTGCAAGGCGGCTAAACGTGAACTTGACGGACAGTTACTTTTTTATGCGAGACACACGTGGCCTTTCGAACACTTGAGATGATTCCGCTCCGGATGGATCACCTCTGCTTGTGGCTCCCTACCCCCGCATCCACTCCGGCAGCCCCGAGGCGATTGCCGCCCGGACAGCCTTCATCAGATCGTCGCGGGCGGCAAAGTTGGCCGGAAAGATAGGCTCGTGGAAGACAATGTGCGCCGTGCCGGGGCGGATGCCGAAACTGCCC
>JBEKCX010000717.1:0-11047 GCA_050014655.1 Occallatibacter sp.
GCTGGTAATCCCAGGGCTCCAATTTCTTGCGGGTTGTCGTGTCGCTCATATTCATCACCAAAGTCGTTCGTCACCGAAGTCGGGAACCTCCTGGGTGCCGGCGCATCCCGGGGCGCCTCCTGGCGCCGCAACCGACTTCTTTTGGGTGGTTTCCTGCGTCAATCCGCAAAGTGCGCGCCTCCTCACCCACTTCGGGTGCTCCCTCCAATCTTCATAAAAGGGCAGCCGGCGATTCACGCCCACGGTGCCGGGGAGAGGAGGGGCACATTCAAAGCCTCTGCGGTGTGCAGGTGGGCGGCCCCGATATGGTAATTGTAGACGTTCACGCTGCTATAATGATTTTTGCGTAAGCACCTTTTACGCACTCTTTTATCCACATTGTAGGGCGCTGGTCGCGGAACGGTTGGGAAAAAGGGAAAAGTTCAACCGGCGGCGTACTGCCATATGCTATGCCCTTGCGAGTTCCAAGTTGAAAGGAGGCCGTGGAAGTCACTCAGCCGGCTGCAAATGATGTTTCTTACTCCGGTCACTCCGGAGACATAGTGCCGCCAGTGGTAGGAGAAGGTCTGGAACGTCGGAGGACAGAGATGCTTGTTGGGATCGAATTCAGCAAACCATATCCCGTGATCGCAGAGGAAAACCGGCTCTTTCTTCACTGCTTTATGTTGGAAGCCGTACTGGACAATAACGCAAAAGGCATCCCTGTATAGATGAGTGCTGGTCTCAACCACCCCCATTCTATAGTAATGGAGAGAGGAACGCTCTCGGGGGATATCAAGAGGCCGGTTTGCGCTTTTCTTTAGCCAGACGGAGGAATAAGCCACCCATTTTGCGGTCAACTCTCGGAGCCGCTTGTAGTTGGCCAACACGGCCAGGACAGCCTTGGCCTGGTCGCGCGGGACGAAGCGGCATGAATGTACCACTCTTTAATGCCAACCTATGCACCATTATATTCTGGATATTCTGGCTGAACCGGTTTCCCGATGCCATATACTTAATCTATGAAAGATATATTGTCGCCCACCGAGCTTGCTGAGATGCAAGCGGTGGTTTCCTTCAGCACGGATAGGGATGCGGCTTCGGAAGCCTTGAGAAAAATTGCCATGCATTGCTTAGCGGAGGCTACCGAGGCCGCCTTGGATATAGCGGCTGCACCGAGGGATGCGGTCCTCGACTTGTTACAACGGGTTCCTGGTTGTTCCGTAAATGATCAAAAGGTTCTGGAGCAGATGGAATTCATCGCGTTCGCACACGCCTATCCGATCGGGAGGTCGCAGTCTTTCGTGTATTTTGAGACGGATTCCCTTTTTACCATCACACTTGATACAAAGCGGCTCCTTAAAGATAATAAGCACTGGGAAAATATCGGGTTCTTTCGCAAAAAGGACCGTGAAAGTGTGGTGATGGTGTTTGCCCCCATCGATTCCCCTGGTGAGTTCACCTACTGGGAAAGCTTTAAGGGTCCGATCAATTTCCTGCCTGGCGACCTGTGTTTGTAGGCGCGCGACCCGCCTTCGCTCTGGCCGCCCCACCGCCCTCCGGCCAGCCGCGCGCCGCACCGGCGTCCGACCGCCAAGGGCGGCGCGGGACGCTTCCACTCGCGCGACTGTGGCACTCAGGGGCAATTGATCGTCGCCGGGACAGCGAAGCCGCGGGGCAATGGGCCTTGTATTGCGCGCGAGTGGAGGCGGAAGGAACCCCCTTACCCAAGGCCAGCAAGCCCTCATTACCCAGGAAATTTCCCCGTTGCCTGCACCCTTTGGCCCGAAAGGCAAAAGGCACCCCACCGCCCCTAACGATGCTCAATGCCCGCCCTTGTCATGAGTCAGAGCTTCGCCCAGAAGGAAATTGATGAAACCCCAAAGCCAATGGAGGGGTCGATTGCCAAACAGGGATTGAAGCCGGTTTGAGCGAGGACCACGCAGCTACCGAGGAGATTAAACCGGAAGGCACTTCTTCCGGGATTTGACATCGGAAGTCCGAGCCGTTAATATCCAGAAGATGAAGATTTGGTGGTGTAATCAAGGACGACAGTGGAATGTCGAAAGAAGAGCTTCTGTTGTGTGCAGCAGCGAGGATGCGGACAACCTCACCTTCAGAAAAACAGTTGAAGAGATTGAACCAGGGGACATAATCCTGCACTACGTGACGCAGAATGTTGTGGCCGTAAGCCTTGCCAAGTCGCATGGTGTCCATTACACTAGGCTGCCGCTTCTGGGAGACCAAGACTACAAGGCAGGATGGCGGGCGGAAGTCGAATACTTCGTTTTTTATCCAGTCATCCCGAAAGAGAAGTTCGCAAATAGCTTGGTGGAGTTGCGCGAGAATGCGGGAATCGGCTTTCCGATCGACAAGAATGGAGACATTTGCCAGGGGTATCTATACCGGTTCAACCAGGAGGGATTAACGGTTGTTAAAGAATCGTTCGAGACCGTTTGGCCGGCGTGGGCCTGATAGTCATTTGGAAGCTGGACGCACACGCGAGACCCAGGACTGCCGATGAGTCGCCGGAAGCCGCTTCCACCGACACATCGGCTGAAAAAAGGGGCCTGACTTCGCCGATTCAAGCCGGTTCCACTCCGCTCCATTCCAGCGCCAGCCGGTGAACCGCTCCACCACCGGCCCGCGCTTCCATTCCACTCCGTTACACCGCCTCAAATCGCCGAAGACGGGCAGCCCCGGCGCGGTGTACGCGTAAGCTTTCGCCAAGTTCCCATCAGTCGGCGGGCCGCAGATCAGGGCCTTGTCGAAACTTCCGCCCTCACGACGCCCCCAAAATCAGTCTGACCTCTGCCGCTCCGGGCAAGCCGCTGGCCTTACGCCTGCCCGCCAGCCACCAGGCGACGGCCCCCCCGTCTCACCCGGCCGGCAGAAGTCAGTCAGCGTGGCCCGGCGTCCCGGCCATTGGCGATCCTTGCTCTGGCTCCCTGGTCGTATCGGCGAATTGCGAGGCAAAGTCGTTGGCCAGACCGGTTCCGAGCCGATTTGGAAATGTGACAGAAAAACGTCGCACGCCACGTCTGCGTTTGAGGATTGCTTGTTTTTGTATTTCTGATACTCTGGGTGCCAAGTGTTTTCCCGATTATGCGTTTGCTCGAAGATGGCCAGATGATCCGCGATACCTACGAAGTGGAACGCTTTTTGGGTGAAGGAGCGTTTGCGGAAGTTTATCGGGTCAAACATCGTTTCCTTGGGCGCCAGGCCATGAAGGTTTTTAAGCGCGTTGGCATGGGGCTGGAGGAAATTCACGAAATGCTCGGCGAGGCAATCCTTCTCTCGCGCATCGGCCACCCGAACATCGTGCGGGTGTTTGACGCAAACGTGCTGGAGACACCGCGCGGCACATGCGGGTATTTCACCATGGAGAACATTCCCGGAGGAAGTTTGCAGAAGTTCTGGCATTCCCATGGAGTCCAATTCGTTCCCATTCAAACGAGCGTGGACCTGATGAAACAAGTTTGTCGAGGCATCGGATTGGCGCACCGTGAGAAGCCGCCAATCATCCACCGGGACATCAAACCGCAAAACATTCTCGTTGGCTATGAAGCCGACGGCCTGAGAGCGCGGGTAAGCGACTTCGGTTTGGCGAAAAAAGTCAATCCTCTCACACTTCTGGCCACCGCTGCCGGAACGCTGGTGTTCAAGCCGCCCGAAGCGTTTGCCGAGCGGAAAGGCGATTCCTGTGCTGGCGATGTGTGGGCCATTGGTGCTACCCTTTACATGCTGCTTACAGATAAGCTTCCCGTTGAAATGCCCGCCAACACGAATTGGGGAACAAAGCATCTTTTCGACAAGCCCGTCATTCCTCCCTCGGAAATCAATCCCGACGTCAACAAAGGCTTGGAACAAATCGTAATGCAGTCCCTCGAAAAAGAGGCTGAATGCCGGTATCCAACAGCGAAGGAACTCTTAGACAATTTAGAGCAGTGGAAACCTGATATATGCGGACCATCCCAAAAGGCCAAGACAAGTTCCAGAGATCCATCGAAATCTGCTATAGGTTTGCCATCGCCGGCAAATGAGAAGGAGGCACACGACCTCTCGCAACGCGCTTTCAATGCAAGGCAATGCGGACGCCTTGCGGAAGCCGCCGATCTGATGGAGGAAGCGTTCAACAAGTCGCCAAATTTGAGGACCAAATTTGCCCACCAGGTCAAGCTCTGGCGCTGCGGCATAAGTATGTGAGCCATGTCCACCACTCACGATAACGAAATTGAGCAAAGCGTCCAAGAACGCGCCTCAATGGAATGCAAGCCGCTCCTTGACGCAGCAACAAGGGAACTGTTCCAGAACAACGCGTTTCGAATTACTGGCCTGTCAGTAGACGCGACAATGGGTGAGATTTCCAAACGAGGCGCGCGCATGGAGACAATGGAAGCGCTCGGTCGTGGCGAGGCGGCCCACACTTCCGCCTTTGCGTTAAAGCCCCCTCCGACCCTGGCCAAAATCCGCGAGGCGATTCAAAACCTCAAAGATCCCGAAAAGCGAATCATTGACGCGTTCTTTTGGTTTTGGCCACATGAAGTCGGCGGGAGTGCATCCGACCCAGGCATACAGGCCCTGGCGGCAGGACACGGTGACGGCGCTATGAGAATCTGGACTGCAATGGAGACAAGTCCCACTCATGGCGTAGTTGCAATGCACAACATCGCCATTTTCTGGCATCTGGCGGCACTCGAATCCGAAACCTGCGTCTCCAAATCCACTCAAACAAATGGACTGCGACAAACGATTGAGAAATCCTGGCGGAATGCGTTCAAACGTTGGCAACACCTCACCACCGATAGAGTTCTCTGGGATAGGGTTTCCAGTCTTGTTACACAAATTGACGACCCCCGCCTCACCAACTATGTTCCGCGTATTCGCGCCGTCTTTCCCAAAGCATTGCTCAAACCTAACGCTGAATTGGCTCTAAACTACGCGAAAGGCGGCGAGATGGAATTCGCCAAGATGCACGTCCAATTCATAAGGGAATTCACTGAGGAACTGCGTGCTGTCGAAAAACTTGCCGCGTTGGTGCTTGAGCCAATCATGGTTCGGTTGCGAGAGCAGATTCGCCAGGCAAAACGAAGAACCGAAGAACATCCAGAGTCAGCTAACCAATCCGCGCGCGATCTGCTCGACCAGACACTTCCTCTCGCAGATATTTTTGACCTGTTTTTTGGAAAAGCCGAAAATGCAGAAAAAGAGTTACTGGATACGGCGGCGAGCACATGCATCAACTGCTTGGTTGCTTATCAAAAGAAAACGGACGACAACCGGACCTTTGTTGACCTGTTGGAACGAACATTGCAACTCGCGCAGACCGCCGAGGTCCGGCGGCGCATTGAGGAAAACATACAAATTGGCAAAGACAATCTCACCTTCGCTGAATTTGAACCAGTTTACGCTCCTCTGAAGGCGATTCAAGATAGCCGACTCCACGCCAAAAAGAGGTTCCAACAACTTCGCGTCGACATTATCCCTGCCCTCGAGGCCCTAAAGAGAAAGCACGGGGATACTGGACAACCCGTGAAGCAACTTTCCAATAGCGTTGCTGTGGTTCTCAGGGAAATATCACTTGATGCGTGGACCAACCACCAGGACAGATCCACAGCTTTGGCGGCAATCGCCCTGGCCGCGAAGTTCGCCTTCGATCCACAGTTGAAGCAAAAGTTGCAGGAAGACCAATCGACTCTTGCAAAACTGCCCCATCCGATTGGTGATGCCGGCGGTGAGCACACAAGAATGGAGAGGGGTTCGTATAATGCCACCACCTACGTTGGCATTGCCTTCGCAGGGCAAATAGTTTGGACGGGTGTTTTAGCGCTGAGTTTTATCACCAACATTCTTAAAATTCCGTGTGATGATACTGCCTCATGGATCGTCGGTTGTCTGTCTGGGTTCGGAATTTCGCTGCTGGTTTTCTGGAATCGCTGGGGCTGTATCGAGGCGTTTTCAAGCCGCGTCTGCTGCGGTTTCGCCAACCTTTCGATCTTTTACGTCCCTATCATCGCGCTGATGTACGCCAACATGCGCGGGCTCAAAAAAGTCTTTGACTGGAGGGAATGGCAAGACAACACAACGAACAAGAGCAGTCGAGTGGCTCTGATCTGCTCGATGATTGTGCTCACCTTTGGTGCCATTGGTAATAGCCAGTCGAGCAACACTTTACCAAGGAGGCCTTCCAACACGCCAACTTCGTCATCCAACGCTCACTCCCCTGCCCCATCTGTGTCCGCGGTGAGTGCAAGCCCTACATACCAAATTCCCAGTTACATCAGCCAAGAATTAGACAAGGATAAAAAGGCAATCGAGTCTGAAAGGGAAAAGGCATCTGCGCTGGAGAACCAGTTAACCAAAGCCAAGACCGCAGTCGAAGCCCAGAAAGCCAAGACCGATGAAACAGAAAGCCGTTTGGAAACCCTTGACCGTCAGATTGAAGCCGATCGCATTTACCTTGATCGGGCAAGCCAGTCGGATGTGGACGACTTCAACGACAAGGTAAAACGCTACAACGCGATGCTGGAAACCGCTCGGCAGCAAAACGCGCTGGCGAATCAAATGGTGGACGATTACAACACTTTGCTCGACCAAGTCCGTACGGAAACTCGCCTCCTAAATCAGATGGTGGATAACTATAACGCAAAACTGACAAAATACGGTCGCTAACCCGGAGAACCAAACATGCCAGATAATTCTAACACTCCACTCCCACGGTCACCCCGCCAGGAAAAGTGTCACCAGTCGGATGCGGGCCAATTCAAAGTTGGAAATCCATTTCCAGAAGATGGATCCTCCACAATGCGTTACGCTCTACCCGAGAAAGTAGTCAAGGCTGTAGCCGACATTGCAACCAACGCCTGGAAAGCCAGAGCGAAAATGGTCGAGAGTGGCACGGGCGATGTGCGCGGCGAGATGAAGCGCATTTACCGACACATCGAAGGAATGTTCGACAGCTTTCGAGAAATGGGGCTGGAAATCAAAGACCACACTGGTGACGCATTTGATTATGGGCTTCCATTGAAGGTTGTCACCACACAGCCGACCCCCGGCATCACTAAAGAGAGCGTCATCGAAACGATAAAACCCACAATCTATTGGCAGAAACAGATAATCCAGATGGGCGAGGTCGTAATCGCAACGCCTGCATAGAACCAGAATACATATGAATAGGACGACCATAGACTATGGGATTGATTTGGGGACGACCAACAGCGCAATTGCGCTGCTGAAAGGTGTAACGACGGAAATTATTAAGAACAACCGCGACCACGACATTACGCCATCGGCTGTTCACATCAGTAAGCGTGGCGTGACAGACGTTGGGTTCAACGCAAAACAGAGGATGTGGCAGTGGCCGGACGATACATTCGGCGAATTCAAGCGGCGGATGGGTACTGACCACGTTTATTATTTCGAGAGTGCCGACCAGCGAAAGAGAGCGGAAGATTTGTCAGCAGAAGTGCTCAAGTCGCTGAAGGATGATGTCCAACGAAAGAACGGCGAGGTAATTGAAGCAGCCGTGATCACCGTTCCGGCGGCCTTTGAGTTGCATCAATGCGATGCGACTCGAAAGGCGGCGCAACTGGCCGGCTTCAAAGAAAGCCCTCTGCTTCAAGAACCTGTTGCGGCGGCGCTGGCCTATGGTTTTCAAATCGCGAAGGAGAAAGCCTTTTGGCTGGTTTATGACTTCGGCGGCGGCACGTTCGACGCAGCAATTATCAAGGCGGAGGAAGGCACTATTCACGTAGTGAATCACGGCGGGGACAACTTCCTCGGCGGTTCAGACATGGATTGGGCGATTGTCGAAAAACTGATCGCGCCTCGGGTTGCCGCTGAGTTCGGACTTCAACAGTTTGATAGGGCCCATTGCGGGAAAGGTGGGCGTTGGCGACAAGCTTTTGCGCGCCTCAAGTTCGCTGCGGAGCAGGCCAAAATCGATTTGACGCAAAAGGAGAAAGTGTTCTTGGACACTGGATACGCAAGCAACCTGAAGGATGAATCTAGCGGCCGGGTTGTCGTTGAAGAATGTGACTTGGAGATCACCCGTGGAGAACTGGTTAGCGTCACAGAGCCCATCATCTTGCGCTCGGTAGAGATCTGCAAACGGATCTTGCAAGAGAAAAACCTTGGAAGGGACTCAGTGGAGAAAGTCATCCTCGTTGGGGGTCCGACGCTCGCACCCTATTTCCGCGAGATCCTTGCGGCAACGCTGGGCATCCCACTCGATTTCAGCGTTGATCCACTGACAGTTGTCGCACGCGGCGCAGCCGTCTTTGCAGGCACACAGCGGGTCAACTCGCACGCCTTTGGGCCTGTGACCTCAGGTGAATTCTTTATTGACCTTAAACACAAACCCGTCGGTATGGATAGCGCACCGATGGTCGGCGGCAAAGTCTCAGGCCCGTCCACCCAAGATTTCACAAGGTTCACATTAGAAGTCGTAAACACCAAAACGCAGTGGCGAAGCGGCAAAATTTCGCTCCGTTCGGACGGAATTTTCATCGCAAATCTGCATGTTGAACGCGGTGAGCGAAACACATTCGCTATCGAGTTATTTGATCCCAGCGGGAGGAAACAGAAGGCAACACCTGATACGCTGAACTACACCATCGGCGCCGTCATCGATGAGCAGCCTGTGATTAACTCTATGGGCATTGCGCTGGCCAACAACGACTACGCGCGATTCTTCCATAAGGGATCGGGCCTTCCCCAGCGTAAGACATGGCCGGAGCCATTCCACACCGTGAAGCCTTTGAAGCAGGGTCAGTCCGGGGAGTTTCTTTTGATCCCCGTTATCGAGGGCGAAAATGACCTGGCCGACCGAAATCGGCTCATCAAGGTGGTTTCCATTAAAGCGACGGACATTCGTCGTGATTTGCCTGTCGGCAGCGAAGTGGAAATCACGCTGAAAATGGATGAATCCAGGTTGCTTTGGCTTGAGGCTTATGTGCCTCTGCTGGACGAAGACTTCTCGTCTAAAATCGAACTCAGCGGGAGAACCACCGCCGCCGCCGAGTTTCTCCAAAGCGATTTTGGCAACGAGTTGCAGCGGTTCCGCCAGGTGAAATCGAAGGCGGCATCCGCGGGAGGGGAGACCGCCGAGGAATTGGTTCAGCAGGTGGAAGATTCGCCTCTTATGGAGGAGGTCAAAGAAAGCCTGGCTGCCGCGAACGCCGATCCGGATGTGGCGGCCAAGTGCGAAAGGCTGCTTCTGGCATTAAAACTCAAACTGGACGAGGCAGCCAATGCGCTGGAATGGCCGGCGCTGGTTGCAGAGGCGCGGGAATGGCTTGGTTACATGGACAGAATCGCCGAACACGACGGAACCGAGGCACAGCGCGGAAAGGCCGGTCAGCTCGCTGACGAAACAGAAACCATTATTCAAGAGCGACATGCAGACAGGTTGCGAAAACGGGTGGAACAAATCGAACGGCTTTATTGGGAAATCGCCTTTACCCAACCCGGTTTTTGGGTTCACCAGTTACAACGGATGGAAAAGGAAATGCAGAAAATGTCTGACCAAACGCGTGCGGCACGATTGCTTGACCAGGGACGTGACTGCATGTCCAAAAATAACATGACCGGGCTGCAAAATGTAGTGAAACAGCTTTGGAGTTTGCTGCCCAACGAGATCGTTCAGGCGGCGCAACGCGGGTATCAGTCCGGGTTGCTATGGTAACACGAAGACCGAACCAGGCACCAGAGATGTTATACATCGAAAACCGATGAAACTCCGACATTCTGACAGTCTCATTTTGGTATGGCGTGTGGCTGAAATTGAAGCCAGGCACCTAAAATCCTCCACCATCGAGCCGACCCACTTGCTGCTTGGATTGTGTAAAACGGTTGATCTCGATTTGCCGTCGCTGGTCTCCAAGGATGCCCCGGATCGAAACGAGGTGTTGGAGGAATTACTGAGGGAAGTACGCCGTTTGAAGAACGTGTTTCGAGCTGCGGGGTTGAACGCCAAAATCTTCCGTCGCAGGTTGCGGCGCATCGCTGAGGCTCACAGATTTATTCTCCCGGACTCGGGGCGGTTACGACGCGGCAAAGCCGCCAAACAGGTTTTCGCCGAAGCGGAGCATTTTGCCGCGCTGGTGGACTGTATGGTTTATCCAGTGCATCTTCTTTATGCCGCCCTGCTTGCCGACGACAGGGGACGCGATAAGGTTTTGAACGATCTCGGGATTGATAAACTACGCCTCTTGGAGGTTACCAAGCGCGAGACTGTATTTCATCAGGGGGATTCCATGACCAGGGACAAAACACATTTGAACTAACGAATTCCTTTTCACTCTTGCGAACGGGTCATCCGCCGCGCCGATCCAATTTCGCAAGCACTGAATCCGACTTCACACCTGCTCTTCTGCTTCGCCGTCTTTGGGGGCCGCTCCTTTTGATTTCTCGATTTGGCGCCAAGAGCGGAATGTGCGAATTCGTCAGATGCGGGAAACCGGCGTTTCCCAGACCGAAATTGCTTCAGCTTTCGGCATTTCGGTCGATGCGTCGTATTGGTCAAAAAACTCAAACTTGTCGATTTCGAGCCAAGGCAACAAGCCCGCCCCGCATCCAGGCTTGCAGCCACCGATATCCTGTCGCGTGGGCCTCAGCGCTCCATTGGTTTTGAACCCTCCTGCAGCAGCGAGAGAGCGGGGTAGCGCTTGCGATAAAACTGGCCTTTGTGCCGGCGCAGAAGAAATTCAAGGGCCAACTCGGATGGCGCGTTCCGCATCAAAAAAGTTTCCGTCAACGATTCCGCCCCGTGTTCGGCCGCCAGCCGCCGGACAAAAGCCGGGCTGCTCGCTGCGTCAGTCAGGAGGTGTCGCAGGGCGTCTCCCTCCTCGTCGGTTAAGCCGGTGCCCTTTTTGCGCAACCCGGACAGCACCTGATTGAACCGGAGCGAATACTCCATCCCCTCGTCCGGATTGGAGAAGGCACCTATGCCCTGGTCATGGTTCAAAAACTCCGGCGGGAAGCTCATGCGCGGACGCGGATGCTCCAAGCCGCGTTCCCGCATCACCCGCGCCACGTTGTCCGGGTCGGACGCCCGCCACTCTGCCGC
>JBEKCX010000718.1:0-6977 GCA_050014655.1 Occallatibacter sp.
CCATACACCCAATGGTATCACTGGTCTTTGCTCATGTCAGAGAGGCGCAAAGAGGAAGCACAGCAATTCGCGGCCGAGCATCACATCGACAAAGCGATCATGGCCTCGTCCCGCTATCCGCTGCCATCCTATATGCCAATGAAGATGCAGATTGCCTGGCCGCGGGTGGCTCGAACAGACACGTACACCTATTTTTTCGGCCAGAAGACCTGGGCGCCAGCCGTCATCCCGAAGCAAAACAAGCCTGTCTACATATCCAACGAGTGGAACCCCCCGAGCGGATCTCATTACAGCAGAAGCTGGCAAAGGGGCCCAAGCTGGCAAGTGACCTATGCCCGAGATGGGAGCTGGCTGGTTCGCACGGCAACGTACGTCGAGCGCAACAGCCACGTTGAAGGCAAGATCGATGGAAACAACGTCTCCGAGGAGATAGTCGAAGAGCTTCAGGAGCCTGCCGGATTTTACTACGTGACGCCCACTTTTGTGCTGGTCCAGCATTGAGGCCAGAACAGGATGAATATGACCCGGTGGTCGCGGTTTTTCAGCAGCGTGAGCGCGTCCAGGCCCAGGCGCGCGTGCCAGGAGAGTTGCCCGGCGAGCCGGAGCGACTTCTGAGGAGGAACGAAACCGGCGCAAAGGCAGACCAGAAGGGAGGCGGCGGCGAGATAGACAGCCAGGGCGGAGCTAGCCGACAATTGGGTGAATCTGCTGAACGCCGGCGGCGGCGGCGGCCTTTTCTTCACGGCAACCGCACTTCGGAAGGGAGCTAAAACACAGAGGATTGCCAATCTGCTCACCGTCACGTCGAATCACCGAGAAATTTGGAAGGAGTTTTCCACCCGTCCTGAATTGGCGCGCGTCCTTGACTCCGCGGCCGACGTGAAAAAGCGGCCGATCACTCCGGACGAGACGGAGTTTGTGAATTCCATCATTCTGCATCTCTCCAGCATATAACGCGATGAAGGACGGCATCGTGATCAAGCTCGAAGGGTTGCGTCACAAGGTGCGGTCGTTCTTCTCACTGCCGTTGCCGAAAGCCGTGTGGGAGAATGCAAAGGTTTTTCAAAATGACGACTTTGTCAAATTCGTGGAGTCGTGCCGGAGTCGGAAATAGTGGTGGAAAAATTTCAACGATCACTTTGACGGTACATTCCGCTTGATTTAGATCGAACACGCTTCCAATGAGCGTGGTGACGTGAAAGGCGTTAGAATTTTGATAAAATCGGGCTGAACCACAATGGCGGCTCAGCCCTGAAGATGACAGCCATGCCGATGGCGCGGCTGCCGACTTGGGTCTGCATTATGCAGAAATGCAGGAATTTGTGTCCTGCTCATTATTGTCATCGGCAACCCCGGTAAAAACTTAAGCGACAGTTTCCGAAGTTTGTGGCGGGGTCTCTTTCGGTATGTTCCTGTCGGCGCTCGCGAGGGCTCGCTCCTTGTCCTCCTCAAAAGATTTGCGTATACCCGACATAATTTCCTCTGATTCACCCAACAAGAACTCACTCTTCTCACGGTTTTCGTCGTCTTGCAGATATTGGACGAAGGCTGTTGCTCGCTTAAGACGCGATGCCATCCGACCTCTTTTATCGGCATTAGTCCCCATTATCCGCTCCTCGGCCGCGGCCTTGCAAAACGAATGATAGAGCTTTTCGTCGGCCAATCCACAATCCAAAGACACTAATTCCAAATAAGTGAACGTGCCACATAGATAATCGAGCATATATATGCCAAACGCCGTGATCCGGATTTCATCAGCATAAATGAGTTCCTTTCCATCGGTACCAGCCTTTTCCACAGAATAAGTATCCAACCTGTTATTCGCCTCGACAAGCCCGTGGCGCAGCAAAATATCAAGCGCCGATTCACAGTCCTGCCGCATCCCAAACTTGCTGTCGAATTCATCAATCAGCGCATCCACGCGCCAATAACCGCCCTGATCAGGAGAAACGCTAATCCCATGCCTCAACATACGCAACATCCTCACGGTGGTAAAATGAGAGCCGTGCGTTGGAGTTCTGCACTGGAAAACATTCGGAACCAAACTCTTATTCTCGTCGTAGTTGAAGCGTTGAGGCACCATCATTGGTTTGACCACCTGATGGCTGATGACTGTCCAGTGCGTATTGTCAATCATTTCCTGAACATGGGTGTATCCTGAGGATAGGAATTGCCCGAAAAACTCAAGAGCCAAGCGGGTATTATCTCGGGAGCATTCCTCCAAGAAACGGCGCAGTGCATTTGCCGGCTCACGGAACTGCCGCAAGCAGGCAATGAAGAACTTCTTCAAATCACCAAACGGAGCATCTTCAGGCAAGATCACCAACATATTTCTGTGTCCCGAAGCCTCAAGGTCGGCAATGACCATGCGGAGTCTTTTTGTAAAGACACCTTGCAAATCTGGCGCTGCAAGATGGTATCCGACGTTCTGATACGCGTCTAATACACCCACCGTACGTGCGCGGCAATATCGTTCTTCTCGCATCGATATGATCCCGACACATTGCAAGTCGCGCACGATGCTCTGCGCCGATAAAAAGCAGTGGTCCTGGAGAATGGGCGGAAGTTGATCAGTATTGTCGAAAGCGATGACGACCTGCTTGCCGCTTTCCAGCCAATAATTTCTGAGCCTCTTCGCCACATAAATGACATCCTCCTTCCACTCAATTGCCAAAGCATTTCGAACACGGATATATTCGGTACTTCCGGCAGCATAACCGGCAAGGTCTTGCTTTTGAGCAACCTGGAATTTATCATCGAAAAGTCGGAGCAAATTCTCCATGGACCCCGCCAGCAGCGCATTTTGGTCTAGCGCTGTCGTGATTTGTTCCCAGAGGTATTTCGTAAGCGTTTGTTTGTCCTGCGGAGCACGAAGGCAATCCACAATTATTGGAAAGCCGTGAAGAACAAAAGATGTCGGCGGGTCGTAATAGAGCATTCTCCTTAAAAATGTGGATTTTCCCGCGCCCTTGCCGCCATACAGAATGAGAACCTCCCCGGAGGAATGCCTTCGGAGCGACTGTGCTATTCGTTCGGCGAGTTTTCCTCCCGTTCTAATTTCGGTTATGTCTTGGGCTCCGTCCGCCCGAAAGTACGATGTCAGATCGTCTGAAAGGCGGGTTTTTAATCCTTGCTCGACTTGCCGTGTTCCTCGTGCGAAGACGTAACAATGGTCCATCATCCGCTTATCTGTTGAGGCGATTTCACCGAAATATTTTCTCGCGATAGGTTCGAGATATTTCGCATAAGGGTTCTTTTGAACTGTCGCATCATAATGCGTTATGCCGCTCTTGGGATAAAACAACTCCCTTCCTAGAACTTTCTGAATTCCAAGAGCCAATTGGAGTGAACGGTCACTTGTTACGGCTTGGAAGCCAAGCAGATTGAAGGCGAGGGAATAGTGCTCGGAAAAATATTGCAGCTTCGGTATCACGAGGGCGTCTGCATCCAAAAAATGTCTTCCGGGAATGAAACTGCGAAAAATGATGAACTCGTGTCCGTTCGTCACACAGGCATATTGACAGCCGATCTCGGGACAATATTGGGCCGCCTGATGGACCGCATCTGCGATATTGGGGTCGGTTGCCAGCGTTCGGAGCCGAATCGAGCGAAGATTATTGGAGTTCTTGGCGATCTTGGATGGCAGGGTGAAATACTTGTCTTCTTTCTTTGCCTCAATGAGGAGAACGGCCCTCCGGGCGTTATCACGCAGTACGTAGTCAATATAGCCGGGATGCACTTTCTCCTCGCAAGCCACATTTTCGTGTGGCCAATTAAGGATCTCATGCAAGAGTCGATCAATAATTTGATGTCTCGTGTTGGCTTCATTACACTCACGATCAACAAACCGTTTTGCCAGTTCCTCTGCAATTATATGGCCTTTCATAGGCCAAATGAGAACAGAATTAGGATGTGGTGGCAAGCCATTTTCAAGGTTTGCGGGGAGGTGCCATGAAGCGGGCTGGTCGCAAAACTGCTTTTTGTGTGCTGCCGAGTGAGCGGGGACTGGGACAGGGTGCGTCAGCATTCAGCCATCGATGGAGTTTGTTCACAATGCAGCGCCGGTGGGCAAATCGCTGGCGTAACCGGGTGATGAGCTTTTTCTTCCGATGCTGCCGCAATTCCAACGGGGGCAGTGTTTTCGCCTGAAAGGGAACTCGGTTGAGGCCGTCTTCGCTGAGCCGCACGGCAATCTCATGGCGGCCAAGGTCAACCAACTGCTGCGCCCGGAACTCATTCCCGAACGCCTTCCCCATGACTTCGGCGTCCGCGTTTCCGATGTGGAAGCAGACCAGGGTGCCGACGTTTCCAAGAACGGCCTGCTGAACCGGAGGCGAAAGCTGGTCAATGAACTGGTGGGAGAGGGTGAGGCAAAGCCGGTATTTGCGCGCTTCGGAAAGCAGGGACACGAACGCTTCAGTTGAAAAGTCCTGGAACTCGTCAATGAACAGGAAAAGTCTTTTCGTTCCTCCTCCGGCTGGTCGGCCCGCGCCATCGCCGACAGTTGAAATTGCGTGACCAAAAGCGAACCGAGCACATTGGCCTTGTCGTGTCCGAGTTTCCCGCTTGAGAGGTTGGCGATGAAAAGCCGCCTGTCATTCATCGTGAACGGGATGTTTCCCTTGCATTTGACCTGGCCCAAGATGTTGCGAATGGCCGGATTGAGCAAAAACTGGCCGAGCTTGTTCTGGATCGGTGCGATGGCTTCGCGCTGAAAGCGCGCGTCGTAGCCATCATATTCATCCTGCCAAAAGGCGCGGTGTGGCCAGTCAAGGGCGTGCTGCCGATTGCCTGGCGAGCGCGGGCGGAGGGCCGGGCCGGCGTGCTGGTCCCGCCGGAAAACGCGGCGGAAGTCAAGAGCCAGGAATCGATCAAGCGCGCCTTGGAAATCGCGGCCACCGGCGGGCACAATGCGCTTATGTTGTGTCCAATTACTTTGCAAGCATGAGCTTTGCTTTTGGGAAATTCCTGTGGGATAGCAGTGGATTTCTTTCGCGTCCTCTCCTTGCCGTTCTGAAAACGGCAATTATTTGTTCCCATGATGGATGACAACCTTGTTCTCATGGACACTATTCTTGGTTGTAGATGTTCTCTTGACGAGAATTATGTTAATCAGACCTTGAAGCAAAGCGGTTTCAATAATTTGCGCGTCGTTCGTGAAAAACTCAGTATAAATACGTTTGAAGTTGAATGCTAAACCCATCTACTTAGCGCGCTCGCCTTTGTGGTCAACTGAAGGGTATTGGAAAATGGGTGGCAAATAAAAATCGCTCACGTCAAATCCTGCGTTTAATCCAACTGTTATTGAGCCCGTATCCTGCGTGCTTAAAGTGTAGTGTTGAAATACGATAGTTCCTTGAATCTGAATGGTATTAGTATTTACGACTTGCTCTCGGAAAATAACGCGATGCTGGTTATCCACAATTTCAAGAGCATTCACGTCGCTGGCCCAGTCCCATCCTTTTGGTAACATCTCAGTTTCCCCGCATTCTACTTTGATATGCCTAAAGCCAGAAGGAATTTCTGCGTCAAAATATACTCTGTCATCTTTGAATCGCGCCGTGATGGCAGGATATTCCTTGCCATACATATCCTTTAGATCTATTATTTTTGATCTGTCGCCTCTCAATTCATCAAGATTAAATATGATTGGCACTCCGGCGATCATTGCGGCGTTGTAATGACCACCAAACAAAAGCATGAAGCCGTTCCTATTCCAATCAACCTTTGGAGGCGCCCAGCAGACGCCTTCCGATCCATACTTTTCGAGAGTTGTCTTATATTGCCGGTTCGCTTCCAAAGAAATGGCTTGTGGCGTTACAAAGCAAACGTGAATTAAAAGGAAGGCAAAAAAAACAATAAGCGTAATGCAGACAATTGGAATGAACTCCTTTTTGAGGGCGGATATAGCCCACTTGAGCTTGTGCTTCCATCCCGCCTCAATTTTCACGGAAACCGCCTCCCGACGATGTTTCCATAAAGAATGGACAATCGCGATGAGGAAGACCGCGATAAGAGAGCTTGCCTTATGCTCGATGACGGTCTCCCATGTGGATTCCAATGATCTGTCCAACAATGGACCCCAATAAGCCAAGTTATTAATCGAATGTCCCATCACGTCTCATCATGCCCATCGGCAAGGAGATGGTCAAGCACCGCCACCCGCCCCACAACACCACGCCCCTCGCCGCGACCGCCCGCCGCCCCCGCCAGCCCCCACCGCCCACACCGGCATCACCGCTGACACTCCAAACGTACCCGTCGCCATTTTTTGCGAGACATAACAAGCCCAATTCGGAGCAATTCATTCAAGGCGTTTTGGTTTATGGATTCGTCAATTTGGCCAAAGGCCCGGCCCTCTGCCCTTGATACGCGACCAGGAAATAGACCAGGACAACCGCCATCCCCGCCGCCAACCCGGACCAGAAAACCGGCCATTGCGTGCCGGTGGGATGCGTGCAAGCGGCAAACCACCAGCCGCACGCCAGATAACCGATCAGGCTGCCAAATCCATTGTACATCAGATTGAGCAACGCCTGCGCCCGCGCGCGCCAGCCAGGGTCCACGCGCTGCTCCACGTAAATCTGGGCCGTGATATAGACCAAGGCATAGGAAGCGCCCTGCAGGGTTGTTCCGGCGAGCAACCCGGCCTTGAACGGCAGAGCGCACAACGCAAAACGGATGACACCGATGGCCAGACCGCAGGCTAAAATCCATTTTAACCGGCAGCGGTGCAGCAGCGCCCCCAGCGCGAACATCGAGAGGACCTCCGTGGTTTGCGCCAGGCTCATCCAGGCGCTGACGCGGGTCAGACCCACTTCGCGAATATGCAGCGGCCCATAAGGATAGAAACCGGTCAGAGGAATGTTGAATGCCGCAACGATGATGAATATGACCCGGTGGTCGCGGTTCTTCAGCAGCGTGAGCGCGTCCAGGCCCAGGCGCGCGTGCCAGGAGAGTTGCCCGGCGAGCCGGAG
>JBEKCX010000719.1:0-3660 GCA_050014655.1 Occallatibacter sp.
TCATGAGCACCCTCCAGGTCTAAATCTTTAATGCTCACATCGTCATAAACTTTGGCTTTCCCGTCTACCGGATCCCAGACCATTATTTTCCCGCTTGCTTTATCCCTCAGCCAGTCGCCGTTTGGCATTACCAAAAAAGGTGAATTGGTCATTTCCTTAAGGAATGGGATATCCAATACCTTAATCTCGTGGATTATGATATTTATCATCGCTAAAAGAAAAGCGCAATCCGTGGCCGGTTTAATTGGCAGCCATTCATCTGCCTTGGCTGCGGTGGGAGAAAGCACCGGGTCGATTGCAATCGTTTTCATTCCTCTTTCCCTGGCACGTGAAAACAAGGGATTTTCGGGAGCGCCCCCGGCAGCGGCTGGATTAGCTCCCATGATTATCAAATAATTGCAATAATCAAGATCCGGTTCGCATGAAGCTCCGCCGTGGATTCGATTGCCAAATGCGTGCTGTACCTGACGGCAGTGGGTTGAGCGCCCGCCCCACAGCACCTGTGTCGGTCCGAAAGCAGGAAGAAACGCATACCACCCTTCTGCAGCCATCCCGCCGGTCCCCCGTGCTTCGGCCAGTTTGATGGGGTCCGAACCTCTGATTTTCTTTAATTTTTCAGCGATTGTGCTGAGCGCTTCATCCCAGCTTATTTCCACCCATTTCGGATCAATTCCAACTCCCTTTTCAGGGTTTGTTCTTTTCAAAGGACTTTTTATACGGTACGGGTTGTAAAGCTTCTGCAACTGCGCATACGGTTTAGCGCATAATCTTCCGTGATTTTTTTCTAAACTTTCCCAGTTCCCTATTTCGGTATTCGGCTCAACACCGACAGCCACCCCGTTTACACGATGTACCCGGAGCAAGCATGGGCTTTCAACGCATGTTGATTCGCATAAAGCCGGAACCCACACGTCTTCTTGAACTGGATTGGCATCGGTTTCAATAACCGGTGCCGCGGATTTCGTATTTTTGTTTGCCACGCTAGCCTCCATAATATTTGGTTGCGATGCCTTCTCGTCTAAATGCGCGAGGAGAGCAACATCTCCCCAATTATCGGCTTTTTTCAGAGTTCCAACGGACGCCGCATTCCGGAAGTAACCACACTAAACCTCAATAACAGCGCTCCAGCTAATATTAGAATTCCAGCAATGAAATCCAAAATACGGTTACTCTGGATATTCGGAGAACTGACACTGAAAACTAACAAAACCAGCGGCAATGCCATACCAGTAACAATAACCCCGCCAATAAAAAGCGGCCTTGTAAGTGAATGAACAGAGGCCGCAGCTGTGACACCTGACTGACGCAGAATTTCGATATAGCCAAAGAGCGCTACAAACAGAAGAATAATGAGCACGATATCGATTGCGCCTAACAAGTGCAATCCCTCGATATCAATCGCAGATCGCAAAAACATTGATACCAGTACCAGACAGGCAATACCTGTATCCAGCCCAGATAAAAAGAACATTGGCGGTAAAGCGGAAGTATTCCATAACGGGATGCTTTTTATTACTCCCAGCAGCAATCCCGGATAAATTGGAACTACTGCCGATAATAACGCCGCAATAATACCAATGATATGCCCCAATCCGGATGCCTGGCTCCATGGCAGCCAATTAAAAGGAGAGAAAGCCGATAAGGCATAGGCCAGGCCGAAGATGATGAACCCGGTCAATATCCAGGCACCGCGTGTCATCCAGGAGGACATTAATGTTTTAGGAGTCGTGAAAAGCCGGTAAGCTTTGAAAGGTGAACCCAGGTCAAAAAGCAACAGGACAGAAGCAAGCAAAACAACCAGCGGCCCGATAAGCGCTCCTATTCTCGCAATAGGCTCGTATTTCCCGATAAAAAGAAAAATAAAACTGAACAAAAAGGTTCCGCCACCCAGACCGGCAAGGAAGATATAGAGTACAATCATCCAACCCCAACTCTTTTGTCTTTCTGTCTGATGCATAGGTTGTTCTCCTTAATGAATTGAATATGCTTATGAACATCAAGAAATTTAATTTATAGTAAAAATATGTTCTTGATTTTTACGCTGATTATTTTTGTTTGCGCTGATTATAGCACACATATTATTTACTTTTGTCCTTTTACCTTAATTGTTTCAGTTCTCGCACGTGATTTATTAACATCGTCTCAAGTGCCAGGTACTATTCTTTGGTGGTGCGAATAGACGTTCATACGCGTTCCGCGGACAAACCCAATCAAGGTAATACCGAGCAAATCAGCTAACTTCACTGCAGTATTGGTGGGCGCAGATTTGGAAGCCAGTATAGGGACGTTATTTCTGGCAATTTTAATCACAATCTCCGATGAAATCCGGCCGCTGGTAAGGATAATTTGGTCGGTTGCCGGAATCCCTTCCCACAGGCACTGCCCAAAGATTTTATCGATGGCATTATGGCGTCCGATATCCTCAGAAAAAACATTCAAGTTTTTATTGTCACAAAGCGCCGCGCTATGAACTCCCCCGGTCGACCGGTACGTTTCGGAACGATGCTGAAAATTACTCATAAGCTCTAATATTTCGGCTCCATTGACTTGTAATTCTGATTTAACCTCATTCATCAAGGCTGCATCTGCGGCGCTGTAAAATGCGGCGCCTCGACCACAACCCGGGGTGATAATACGTTTAAAAACCTGTTCTTCCTTTCCTTCTAAATCCATAAATGTTTCAACACGTACAATACCGCGCCGCCCATCGTCTATTATGCTCTTTATATCGTTTTTACCGTGGAGCAATCCTTCTGACAGCAGAAAACCGATTGCCAGATATTTCAGATTTGCAGGGGAACACAGCAGAGTTACGAGTTCTCGCCCATTTAGCAGGATGGTGAGCGGCAATTCTTTAACAACGATATCTACGTCAGCCAGTTTGCTATCCCGGTTAACCCGGTAAATATCGACTTTCTCAACATTGTCGTCGTCTGATTTACTTAACTTCCCGTCAGGCGATTCAGCTAAAAACGACTTTTTCCCTCTCAATTTGCATTTCCCCTCCCCCGCTGAAAATTCCCGCTGCCAAATTATGCCTATTTGTCTTTATAGACCTTAGCCTTGACCACAATCCATTAGCTGGGTCATTTTTTACTTTCCTGATAAGCTAATCAACAAACTTTTTGTTAATCGAAGGAACTTCCTTTGTTATCTTTGCCGGGTTTCTAGTACTTTCCTTCCACTTCCTTGAGTTCCAACGATCATTTATCTTGCAAGGTGCTGAAAAAGGGTAAAAACATGAAAACCAGCCTCATTTTGTGCCTGTGTGAGAGGTTATTGCGGGCTAAAAAGGCCTTTTCATGACCCAGCTAATGGGTTAGGATTAGAATTGCCCTTCAGGCTTTCTATTCTGATTATACTACTGTTATACTACTGTTCGTAAACTGAGTATTTTTCACTGTTCGGCAAGCAACGTCATGGCTCCATCCCCGCGGTTAATTCCAAGGGCACACTTTTATGCAGAGCCCGCATGAGCCCTACAACAGTCCTATCAGCAGTTTCCCCTAAAACTTCCAGATCTAATTCATGAATCAACTTCTGAAAAAACGTTTGCACAATGTAGTTGGAGAGTCATGCTTGGGAAAAATTCAATTTGCGCTGGATATGTATACACGTCGTGTATACTTGCCGAGCCTCTGGAGACGTATAAAAGCATTC
>JBEKCX010000720.1:0-4608 GCA_050014655.1 Occallatibacter sp.
CGTTCCACCCGAGGGTCTGTCAACTCAGAAAAATACTTCAGGGGATTGTCCATATCCCCTTCTCACAGCATCACCCCGTTGTGCATATAGCAAGACTGGTCCATTTATATGCGTCGGCCCTGACGACGCTGCTGGCCGTCACAGCAAAACCGGTGGGAGCGGTTTATGATGATCGGTTTCATGGGAGGCGCATCCATGGATTCAAAAACGTCTCGTCGCGAATTCCTGTCTGCCGGGCTGATGGTTCCCGTCGTCGGCGCCAGTTCCGGCCTGGGCTTTTTCAGTCCTTCCGGGGATTCCGCGTCCGGCCCGGCCGGTTCCTCAGTCAAACTCAACTACAAGACCCTGGGCCGCACCGGGCTCAAGGTGACCACGGTGGGGTTCGGCTGCATGATCACCTCGGACCCCAGCGTGATTGAGCGCGCCGCCGATATCGGGATCAACTACTTCGATACCGCGCGCGGCTATCAGCACGGCAACAATGAGCGCATGGTGGGCGCGGCCCTCGGGGCGCGGCGCAAGCAGGTTGTGATCGCAACCAAGTCCGGCTCTCAAACCAAGGATGCACTGCTGAGCGACCTCGATACCAGCCTGCGCGAGCTCAACACGGATTACATCGACATCTGGCACCTCCACGGCAAGGGCAGCCCGGCCGACATTCGCGACGACATGATTGAAGCGCAGCAGCTTGCCAAAAAGCAGGGCAAGATTCGCTTTGCCGGCGTCAGCACCCACGCCGGCCAGCAGCAACTGCTGCCCTGGCTGGCCGGGAAGGGCGTCTTCGATGTGGTCCTGACGGCCTACAACTTCTCCATGGACGCGAGCATGGAGCAGGCCATTGCGACGGCTGCCAAGGCGGGCATGGGCGTGGTGGCCATGAAGGTGATGGCCGGAGGGTATCGCCGCGTGAGGCCCGACGACCCGCTCTATAAGAAGCTGCAGCAGCCCGGCGCCCTGCTGGCGGCGCTGAAGTGGGTCATCGACAAGCCCAATGTTGCCACCACCATTCCCAGCATGACGGATATGGACCAGTTGGACGAGAACCTGAAAGCTATGGCGCACCCATTCTCCGGCAGCGACGAAAAGCTGCTGGCCGCTCATCTCGACAGGATTCGGCCTCTCTATTGCCGCATGTGCGGGCGATGCGACGGGGCCTGCCAGAAAGGCCTGCCGGTGGCCGACATGCTGCGCTGGCTCACCTATGCCGACGGCTACGGCCAGTTCGCGCTGGCGCGGGAGAAGTTTCTCCAGTTGTCGCCGGAGCTGGCCGCGGTCCGCTGCGGCGATTGTGCCGCCTGCACAGTGAACTGTCCCCACGGCGTCCAGGTGTCAAGCCGGATGGCGCGCGCACAGGCGTTGTTTGCATGAGAACTTTCGGTTTGCTGCTGGCCCTCCTGCTGGCGGCCGGAGGGGCGCGCGCGCAATCCTATCTCGACTGCCGTTTCGCACCCGGCTGGGAGCAGTCCGGCGCAACGCGTCAGTACGCCGCCGGCAACCTCTATGACTACAAGGACGGCGCCGCCGAGGGCTACCTGATCTTCGGCTTTGTGCAGATGCGGGGAATCACCTGCAAGTCGGGAGCGGAGACCCTCGACATCGACGTCTCCGAGATGAGCGACGCCGACTCGGCATACGGCATATTCACCGCCAACCTCGATCCCAGCCTGCCTGTCGCCCGGATGGGTATGGGCGGGCAGGTGCAACGGCAGAGCGCCAGCTTCGCCAAGGGCAGCTATTACGTGGAGATCGTCGCGACCGGCGTCAGCCCCGACAGCGATCGATCCGCGATGCTGAAAGCCTTCGCCGCCCGGATGCTGGAACATATCGAAGGCCGCGACAGCCCTCCGCAGGCGTTGGAGTGGTTCTCCAAGGAGAATCTGCTCTCCATTCGCCTGGTCCCCGAAAGCGTCCTGGGGCTGCGGCAGCTCAAGCGCGGCTACGTGGCGAAGTACAGGCAGGGGCAGGCCTTTTTGGTCGTTGAAGCCTCGCCGGAGTCTGCGGCCGAAGTCCTCAAGAGCCTCCGCGAGCGATTTGACGGCGCTTTGCCGGCACAGGCCGGAGACGAGGCATTCCAGGCGAAAGCGCCGTACCTGGACGGAATCTGCATCTTTCGTAAAGGGCGCTATCTGGGAGGCTACGCGAACCTGCCCGGCCCCCAGGAGGCCGCTTTCCAGGCGGCTAGGCTCGCCGCTCGAATCCCTTGAACCTCCGCATCTGAGGAGCAAATCCGCAAATTGTAGCGCCGGTCTCCAGACCGGCTGTACTGGCGGCTTCCAAGCCGCCAGAGGGGATGAGTGCCCCGTGCCCCATCCTTTCGTCCGCCGCGGCGGACGGAGTCGAAAACCTGCCCTGAGTCCGCCGAAGGGGATCTGCGGTTGCTCTTCGGTCGCATTGTCGCAATTCTCCGAGTAACTACGCGTCCGCAAACGGCAAGGCACTCGCTGTACCCGCAGACGCAAAAAGGCCCTCCCAAAAAGGGAGAGCCTTTCTGCAAAAAACCCGCCGCGGCCTACGCCACGACCTCGATCCCCATCGATCGCGCCGTGCCCTTGATGCTCTTCACCGCCGCATCCACGGTCGCCGCGTTCAGGTCCGGCATCTTCTGCGTGGCGATCTCGCGCACCTGCTTTTCCGTCACCTTGCCGATCTTCTCCTTGTTCGGCGTTCCCGATCCCTTTGCGACTCCCGCCGCCTTCTTTAGCAGAACCGCCGCCGGAGGCGTCTTGGTCACAAAGCTGAAGCTGCGATCGCCGTAAACCGTGATGACGACCGGAATGATCAGCCCGGCCATCTCCTTGTTCTGCGTGCGCGCGTTGAACTGCTTGCAGAACTCCATGATGTTAACCTGCGCCTGACCCAGCGCCGGACCCACCGGCGGCGCAGGCGTGGCCTTTGCGGCCTCGATCTGCAGCTTTACATAGCCGGTAATCTTCTTCGGAGGTGCCATTGGTTCGATTCCTTCAAAATCAGCTCTTAGCTCCTAGCTATTAGCTTCTAGCTGATTGTTCTCTGAAACATATTTTGGTGCTGCCGCTTCAACGTTTGCCTTCAACCGGCGCCTGCTAGGTGGGCAGGCCGGCTAGAAGCTGAAAGCTAGTAGCTAAAAGCTGCAACTACTCAATCTTTTCCACTTTGCCAAACTCCAGCTCGACCGGCGTCGACCGCCCGAAGATGGTCACCATCACCTTCATCGTCTCGCGATCCTCGTTGATCTCGTCCACCACGCCGTTGAAGTTGGCAAACGGCCCGTCCGTAATCCGGACTTGCTCGCTCTTCTCAAACTTGATCTTCAGCCGCGGCTTATCCTTCGCCGTCTCGGAGCGGAAGAGTATCGAACTCACCTCTTCCTCCGACAGCGCCACCGGCTTGTCGCCCGTGCCCAGAAAGCCCGTCACCTTCGGCGTGTCCTTCAACACGTGCCAAAGATGGTTGTCCAATTCCATCTCCACCAGCACATAGCCGGGAAGGAATACGCGCTCCACGGTGCGCTTCTTCCCGTTGACGATTTCCGTCACCGGCTCGGTAGGTATCATCACCCTGCCCACCTTGTCCTTCAATCCGAAGGCCTGAACGCGGCTCTCGATCGACTCGCGCACCTTGCGCTCAAAGCCCGAATAGGCGTGCAGAATGTACCACTTGAAGTTCTCGTTGCGCTCCGGCTGAGGCGGCGTCTGCTCGGCGGGTTGTACCAACTCATCTGTCATCGTGCTCTCGTTTCGCAGCTACATTTACTGTTGCAATCCGCCCATCTTGCTCAACAACTCATGCAGGCCATAGTCGAAGATGCGGTCCACCACCATGAAGAATAGCCCAAAGATGAAGACCGCAACGATCACCACCGTCGTGGTTGCCTTCACTTCCTTCCAGGAGGGCGTGACCACCTTGCGCATCTCACTGCGAACATCTGTAAGAAAGCGCGTGAAGTCGTTCCACGCAACTACCGGCTTCTTCCAACTCGGCTCGTCATCCCCGCGTACCAGTGCTGCTTTTGTTGCCATGCTTCCCGTTCCTTCGCGTCCAGCATCCCGCCGGCCGCATCCGTACCTTATCCGTGCTCAATCTGGCAGGGGCGGAGGGATTCGAACCCCCAAGTTCGGTTTTGGAGACCGACAGTTTAACCGTTGAGCTTACGCCCCTGAAAGCAGTGATCAGTTATCAGTGCTCAGTTGTCAGAACGTCCCTGCAATTCGCGGTAACTGACAACTGATAACTGACCACTGACAACTGTCTTGTCACTTCGTTTCCTTGTGCGGCTGGTGCTTCCGGCAGCGATTACAGAACTTCTTGAACTCCAGGCGGCCCGTGGTCGTCTTCTTGTTCTTGGTCGTCGAGTAGTTCCGCTCCTTGCACTCCGTGCACTGCAATGTAACGATTTCCCGCATCCTCAAATCCTTCCAGTTGCCAGTTATCAGTGGTCAGTTATCAGTTATCAGTTCCCAGCTCAAAAACAGCCTCGCGTTTCGTCCTGATCTCTGATCCCTGATCTCTGTTCCCTGTTACTTCAAAATCTCCGTCACCGTGCCCGCGCCCACCGTGCGCCCGCCCTCGCGGATCGCGAACCGCAGGCCCTTTTCCAGCGCCACCGGCGTAATCAGCTCCACCTCGAGC
>JBEKCX010000721.1:0-4574 GCA_050014655.1 Occallatibacter sp.
CTGCCGCTCACCCAGCGCCCCGCATGGAAGGCGCTGCAAAGCCACTTCCAGTTGATCGGCGCAAAGCATCTGCGCCATCTCTTCGCCGAAGACCCGGCGCGCGGCCAGCGCTTCACCGCCGAGGCTGCGGGTCTCTTCCTCGACTACTCCAAGAACCGCATCACCGCCGAGACGCTGCGCCTGCTCGTCGCCCTCGCCGAAGACTCCGGCCTGCGCGCCAAGATCGAAGCCATGTTTCGCGGCGACAAGATCAACCTCACCGAAAACCGCGCTGTCCTGCACATCGCCCTGCGCGCGCCAAAATCCGAACGCATCCTAGTCGATGGCGAAGACGTCGTCCCCGGCGTCCACGCGGTGCTGGACAAGATGGCTGCGTTTGCCAACCGCATCCGCTCCGGTGCGTGGAAGGGACACACCGGCAAGCCCATCCGCAACGTCGTCAACATCGGCATCGGCGGCTCGGACCTCGGCCCAGTGATGGCGTACGAGGCGCTCCGGCACTACTCGCAGCGCAACCTCACCTTCCGCTTCATCTCCAACGTCGATGGCACCGACTTCGCCGAAGCCGTCCGCGACCTCAGCCCCGACGAGACGCTCTTCCTCGTCGCCTCCAAGACCTTCACCACGCAGGAGACGATGACCAACGCCCACTCCGCGCGCGCCTGGTCGCTGGCCGGGCTCAGCGGCGACCAGTCCGCCGTCGCCAAACACTTCGTCGCCATCTCCACCAACGCGGAAAAAGTCGCCGCCTTCGGCATCGACACCGAAAATATGTTTGGCTTCTGGGACTGGGTCGGCGGACGCTACTCGATGGACTCGGCCATCGGGCTGTCTACCATGATTGCGATTGGGCCAGAGAACTTCCGCGCTATGCTCGACGGCTTCCACGCGATGGACGTCCACTTCCGGACTGCGCCGTTTGAAAAGAATCTTCCCGTGCTGCTCGGGCTACTTACGCTGTGGTACACCGACTTCTTCGACGCGCAAACCATCGCGGTTTTACCATACGAGCAGTACCTCAGGCGCTTTCCCGCCTACCTCCAACAGCTCACCATGGAGTCGAACGGCAAGCATGTAACCCTCGACGGCACGCAGGTCGCCACCCAAACCGGCCCAATCTTCTGGGGCGAGCCGGGGACCAACGGGCAACATTCGTTTTACCAGCTCATCCACCAGGGCACGCGCCTGATTCCCTGCGATTTCATCGGCTTCGCAAAGTCGCTGAACCCGCTCGGCCGCCACCACGACATGCTGATGGCCAACGTCTTCGCCCAGGCCGAGGCGCTCGCCTTCGGCAAGTCCGCCGAGCAGGTCCGTGCCGAGGGCACGCCCGAATGGCTCGTCCCGCACCGCGTCTTCGAGGGCAATCGCCCGTCGAACATCCTCCTCGCCGACGCGCTCACCCCCTCGGTTCTCGGCCAGCTCGTCGCCCTCTACGAGCACTCCGTCTTCACCCAGGGAGCCATCTGGAATATCGACTGCTTCGACCAGTGGGGCGTGGAACTCGGCAAGGTCCTCGCCACAAAGATCCTCGCCGAACTGGAAAGCCCCACGGAGCCCGCCACCTCGCACGACTCCTCCACCACCAGCCTCATCCGCCGCTACCGCGCCAGCAAGTAGCGCCACCAGCCTTATTTCCCTTTACCTGAGGCCCAACAATGGCTTAGTCTGCGTCTATGGACTACTCGCAGATCATCACGATGGAGCCGGGCAAGCGGAGCGGCAAGCCGTGCATTCGCGGACTGCGCATGACCGTGGGGGATGTGCTCGGATACCTGGCGTCGGGGATGACGCACGAGGAGATACTGCGCGATTTTCCCTACCTGACGGAAGAGGACATCCGCGCGTGTCTGGCGTTCGCTGCCGACCGTGAGCGCAAGTCGGAGACCCTGGCGGCGTGAAGCTCCTGCTCGATGAGAACCTGTCGCCACGTCTTGTGGACGCGTTGAAGGATGTATACCCGGAATCTCAGCATGTCAGCGGCGTGGAGTTGGGCGGTGCCGAAGACGCTGCTGTTTGGCAGTATGCCAAGCGATATGGGTTCGCGATTGTCTCCAAGGATTCGGACTTTGCCGAGCGCAGCGTACTGGAGAGCGGGCCGCCGAAGGTCATCTGGATTCGGTTGGGCAACTGTACGACGCGGGAGATTGAAGTGCAGTTGCGGTCCGCGCACGAGATCGTGCGGGCTTTCATCGAGAAGAATGAAGAGACATGCCTGCTGCTAGGCCGAGGTTAGCCCAACCCACCCATCGCGAACCGACCGCGATGGATGGGGCACCCGGCCCTCGAAGCAATGAACGTGGCTAGGATTTTGTTCCGTCCTACGGAGGTTACTGACGAGACCTCGCAATCTCTTTTAGAAGGTCACGAATCTCTTTTAGCAACGCAATAATCACTTCCTCTTTGCTTGGTGTTGGGGGCATAGCGGTCTGTCCTTTCGTCTTGCGTTATCATGGTAGCATGAAGCCGGACGATAAGCCGACCGATTCGAGTAACAACTACATGCCGAAGCTGACGGACGCTCAGATTGACGCTGTGCTGAAGGAGATGAAGGAGTACCTGCAATTGAAGCGGGCGGTGGAATCCAAACATGAAGACTGAACACTCGAGGTCCGAAGAATTCCAGAAGTTTGACGCGCTGGTTGGGCGCGTCCTGTCCGTCCCCAAGGTGGAGATCCAGAAGCGCATCGCGGCGGACAAGCGCGGACTGAAGAAGAAACATGCCTGACGTGCAGCCCAAATCGGAGCGGATGACCGAGGAGCAGAAGTCTCGGTCGCTTGGGTATCTGCGAAGCGTCCTCATCGAAGAGGAGCGGCGCAATTCTCAAGTGATTCCGTTGCCGGAAGAGGCCGCGCCATTACCGCCCAAGGTCGCAATGCCGATACCGCCCTCTGTTCCTCAGCCAAGTGTGGCACCTTCCCAAAAGAGGCCGGAACGATGGAGAAGGGGAAAAACTGGAATCGCCCTTACCCTTGTCGCGGGATGCTTGGTAATCGGCGTGATGTTCCTGTTTCAATTTCTAACTGGCGGCGGTCTGCCTACAGCGGGAGATTTCAAACTTGCTGGAATCGGCCTGCTTGCCATCTGGTTTCTGACAACCTTGGACGCGCGCGAAGAACGCCAGGAAGAGCACTTCGAGGCAATCGAGCGCGAGCTGGCCGAGATCAAGAAAAAGCTCTGAGGATGATTGAATTAGATATTGCAGCCGAGAGCACGGGCAAGTGCTTCTGCTCCGGTCACTTCTTTGCGGGCTAGAACTAAGGCGTTTGTAAGTTCACGGATCGTAGCCAGGTCTATGCCCACAAAATCATCGTTCGTGAGCGCAAATAGCGGACCCTCCGATTTCAGTGGGTCTTTAACATGCACTTCAATCGTTCCGGTACGTGCCGCAATCAAGGCAGCGCGTCTACTAATCGTCTTTAACTGATCGATGATTCCGGAGACGGTTTCTACCGCCTCATCGTATCTAACCTGCGCGTCAACCTTCTGGTGCCGTCTGTCCGTGTCGTTCATCGGGTAAGTTGCCATACCGCAATTGTCCTCTAAGTTTTGGCGTTTGTGTTCGCTTACGGCCAGAAAATTTCACTCGGCGGGTGGCCCAGCCACAATACCATTTTGGGTGCCCCATTCATCGCGGTTTATCGCGATCAGTGGGGACTATGTAAAGGCAAATACGGAGATTCTGGCTACGCCAGAATGACGAGCAAGGACAGGAGTGGGCTATGAACTGTGCGCGACGAGGGTGGTGAGGGCTTCCATCACATCGGCAGGCTCGGGGCGGACGCGGAAGTCGGCGTGGCCCTCGCTGAAGGCGATGGTCCCGTCCTGCCGGACGACGAAGACGGCGGGCAGCGGAAGCCGCCAGCTTGATTCGGGCGCGTCCTTATACATGACACCCGAGTTCACGAAGGGTATGTTGACCAGGATTCCCTTGTAGTAGTCGCGGTGCGCGGCGGGCACGCTGTAGGCGATGCCGAAGCGCCCGGCCAGCGCGGCCCCCGCATCCGACAGGATGGGAAACTGTAGCCCGTGCTGCTGCAGCGTGAAGTCGTTCTGGCGCGGCGTCTGCGGCGAGATGGCCACCAGGAACGCACCCATTGCCCTCACCTCGTCGTGCAGGTCGCGCCAGCGTTCCAGCTCGGTGACGCAGTAGGGACACCAGCGGCCGCGGAAGAACTTGACCACCAGCGGGCCGAGCGCCAGCAGATCGGCGGAGCAGACGGGCTTGCCGGTGAGCGCGTCGGGCAGGGTGAAGGGCGGCATGGGCGCGCCCACGCGCAGGATGCGGTCTTCGATGCCCGTGGCGAAAAGCTCCGCGGTGGCCTGCTCGGAGATGGCCAGCCGGTCGGCCTGCACCAGAGCGCGCGTGTTCCCGGTGATGCGGTCGAGCGCGTCCTGCAGCGGCGGAAGCGTCGGCCTGGGTGCGGTCTTCACGCCTCTATTATTGCGCTTTTTTATTGGTTGAGTTCGCGACATCCGCCAACCCGCGGCCTTAGAACCTGTCCAGAAACTCTTGAAGGAGGACTGATCCCCGACCTCAGCGGCTAAAGCCGCAGTTCAAATGCAGCATCTA
>JBEKCX010000722.1:0-4328 GCA_050014655.1 Occallatibacter sp.
GGCATGTTCATCCTGCCCTCGCTCTTCACCGCAGGCAACATTGCCCTCGGCTACTACGCCATGACGCAGAGCGTTCAGGGTTCGGTGGCCGAGCCGGCTTACTTCGACCGCGCCGCGCTGGCCATCGGGGCCGCGGCCCTTCTGGACGGCGTGGACGGTTACATCGCGCGTGTCACCCACACCGCCAGCGACTTTGGCCGCGAGCTGGACTCGCTTGCCGACGTCATCACCTTTGGCGTCGCGCCCAGTCTGCTGGCCTACATCTGGGGCTTCCGCATGTTGCCCCTCACGGTCCATCCCGACTTGCGCCGCAACGTGCTGCACGCCGGCGTCTTCGTCTGTTTTCTCTTCCTCATCTGCGGGGCCAGCCGTCTGGCCCGCTTCAATATCGGCGCCAATCCGCAGCCGCGCAACCCCGGTAAGCCGGGACACAAGTTCTTCGTCGGCATGCCCATCCCGGCCGGCGCGGGTATCGTCGCCGCCACCGTCCATTTCTTCAACGGAGCGCCCATCGTCAACCCCTGGATCGCGCTGGTCTGGCTCCTGCTCCTGATCTTCACCGGCTTCCTCATGGTCAGCAGTTGGCGCTTCTGGAGCGCCAAGGAGGTCACCTCCGGCGACCGCCATCCAGCCCGTTTCTTCACGCTGATCGCGGTGATCTTCGCACTGATCTTCTGGAACTCCGAGTGGGCGTTGATGATCATTGCCTTCGGCTACCTGATCTCCGGGGTGCTGGCCCGGCTGGCCTACTCCTGGGGCCGCTCGCGCCGTCACCCCCACGGGCCGGAACCTGCTGGGTCGTAGTTCGCGGTCTTACGTACCGCCGCGCCGATCTTTGGAATCAGATGAATGTCCACGTTGAAGCACTCGTAAATGTGTCCTGCTGTTTCAACCAGAGCGTGAGATACTTTTGCCATGTCTGCCTCGTTCCGAAAAACTTCCTCGCTGCTCGACACCCGTACGATCTTTTGCGGGGACAACCTCGATCAACTCAGGAAACTGCCGGATGCCTGCATTGACCTGATCTATATTGATCCGCCGTTCAACTCCAACCGCACGTATGAGGTCTTCTGGGGCGAGTCGAAAGAGAAGCGTTCCTTCGACGACCGGCACGAATCCACGCGGGCCTATATCGAGTTCATGCGCCCGCGATGTGTGGAACTGGCGCGCGTGCTGAAGAAGACGGGCAGCTTTTATTACCACTGCGACTGGCACGCAAGCCATTACGTCAAGGTCATGCTCGACCAGATTTTCGGTGAATCGAACTTTATCAACGAAATTATCTGGAAGAGGCAGTCGGCACACAATGACGCGAAACAGGGTTCCAAGCACTTAGGCAGGGTTCACGATACCTTGTTTCTCTATGGAGGCGGCAATACCGACTACTTCTTCAAACATTTGTATCGTCCATACGATGAGAGCTATCTTGAGAAATTCTACAAACATGTAGAGAGTGGAACTGGCCGGCGTTATCAGCTTGGAGATTTAGGCGCGCCGGGTGGGTCTGCGCCATCAAAAGGAAATCCACACTACGAGTTTCTTGGAGTAACACGATACTGGCGTTATAGCCGTGAGCGTATGCAGGAGCTGTACGATCAGGGCCTGATTGTGCAGACAAAGCCCGGTGCCGTGCCTCGTTTCAAACGGTATCTGGATGAGGGGCAGGGCGTGCCCGTTGGCTCGGTTTGGGATGACATCAACCCAATTCAAAGCCAAGACGCAGAGCGCTTAGGCTATCCGACGCAGAAGCCTTTGAAACTACTGGAGCGAATACTTGAGATTTCGTCACAACCCAACGACATCGTCTTAGATGCCTTCTGCGGCTGCGGAACGGCGCTTGTTGCGGCTCAGAATCTTGGGCGGCAATGGATCGGAATTGACATCTCCCCGACGGCTTGCCGCGTCATGGCGAAGCGGCTACGCGACGTATGCCGACTGCCGGAAGACGATAAATTGTGGCGCGTTGGGCGCGGCTTCGTCGTCCGCGACCTGCCGTGGTCTGAGAAACAACTCCGCAAGATTCCTCCGTTTGAGTTCGAGAATTGGGCGGTCATCGCGCTAGGCGGAATCCCAAACAAGGCGCAAGTGGGAGACATGGGCATCGACGGGCGAATCTATCCGGTCTCTTCCATGCCAACACGAAGTGGCAAGAGTGCCGGAGAACTCGACTTCATGGATGCCTGGTATCCGATTCAGGTCAAGCAGAAGGACAAGGTGGGCAGGCCGGACATCGATCAGTTCGAGACCGCCATGATGCGCGAAAAACGAACCAAAGGGTTCTTCGTCTCCTTCGAGTTCTCCTCGGATGCCATGCGCGAGATCGACGCATTCTTCCGCCGCGAGCACTGCATCATCGTGCCGCTGACAGTCCAAGAGATACTCGAAGAATCCATCGCAAGGAAATTAGCATAGGTCGCGCCGCCGCAGGGCAAGGTGCAATAGAATCGTTGCGCCGACCCGTGCCACTTCTGGTTCCTCTCCCTCTTCACCCCCGCACTGTGTTACACTGGTCTTGCGCTCGATTGGAACGAGCGCAGGCATCGCAGGCAAAGACATCCAATTTCTGCAACTTACCAGTTGCCAACGGAGTCTGGCCAGAGACTGCGATTCGCCTCTCCCACCGCTGTTCTTCTGCATCCTGGGCCATGGGGGCGTTGAGTGACTTGCCGGTTCGGCATTCGTCATCTGCGCCTGGGCCGGGTCGGAAGACGAAAAAATGCGCTGGATGCTCTGGCTGAAGATGCGTCATGGGACGCGTCTCGCCGTGCAGCAGCAACGCTTCGATCGCGACAGCAATGCTGACTAAAAGATTTCTCAAGGCGCTTCTGCGCCACTGCATTACCTTGCCGCACCATCTATACACATGGAAACATTGAAAAAGGACTATTTTGACGACCGCAACTCTTGAGCCTGAGGCTATCTCCGAAACATCCAACTACAACATGAACCGGGCAACATCCACCAACTTTCCTCCTCCTGCGTATGACGCAGCCAAATCCGCGGCCATCGACGCCATCGTCGACTCCTCCGAGATCGAGATCGATCCCGCAACCCACCTCCCCTTCCTGAAGAACGTCCACTTCAACGACTTCAATATCTCCGATTCGCTGAAGCGCGCTCTCAGCGCCGCCGGCTTCCAGACGCCCACCCCCGTCCAGGCCAAGGCCATCCCGCCCGCGCTCGAGGGCGCCGACATCCTGGCCACCGCCTCCACCGGCACCGGCAAGACGCTCAGCTTCCTCATCCCCATGATCCAGCACATGGATGCCAACCCCATCCCGGTGGTCAAGGGCAAGCGCGGCCCCATCCGCGCGCTCATCCTTCTGCCCACGCGCGAGCTTGCCATGCAGGTGCTGGAGCACTACTCCAAGCTGGGGCACAACACCAAACACGACGCCGTACTGGTCTGCGGCGGCCTCAGCGAGAACACCCAGCTCGACCAGCTTGCCCGCGGCCCGCGTCTCGTCGTCGCAACCCCCGGCCGCCTGGAAGACTTCCTCCGCCGCCGCGCCATCTCCATCGGCGCGGTCGAAATGCTCGTCCTCGACGAAGTCGACCGCATGTTGGACATGGGATTCCTGCCCGCCATCCGCCGCATCGTCGGCGCGCTTCCCCGCACCCGCCAGACCATGTGCTACTCGGCCACGCTCGACGCCAACGTCCGCGAGGTCGTCCGCGATTACGTCCGTCATCCCGTCCGCGTCGAGATCGGCATGGCCTCGCACCCGTGCGAACAGGTTGAACTGCGCGCCTGCACCGTCATGCAGGACCAGAAGCTCGGCCTGCTCGACCAGATGCTCCGCGAAGAGACCGGCACCTTCCTCGTCTTCTCCCGCACCAAGCACGGCGCGGACCGCATCTCTAAAAAGCTGGAACGCCTCGGCCACGATGTCGATGTCATCCACGGCGACCGCTCGCAGTCGCAGCGCACCGCCGCGCTCAAGGGATTCTCCACCGGCAAGCACCGCGTCCTCGTCGCCACCGATGTTGCCGCCCGCGGCATCGACGTGCAGGACATCGCCCACGTCGTCAACTACGACCTGCCCAACGGCTCCGACGACTTCGTCCACCGCGTTGGGCGCACTGGCCGCGCCGGGGCCACCGGCATCGCCACCACCTTCGTCATGCCCCAGGAACGCTCCGACGCGCGCCGCATGGAGCGCGAGCTCAAGGTAACATTCCAGTGGAGCGAGGCCGATAAAGACATTGAGAAGGAGGAGCGCAACAAGCCCCTCGATCTCTCCGCGCCGGTCACCGACCTCCTCGCGCTTGAAACCCGCGCCTGGAGATCGGGCGACGCATCCGCCCAACCCCAGTCCAGAAGCGCC
>JBEKCX010000723.1:0-4781 GCA_050014655.1 Occallatibacter sp.
GCAGATCAACCAGCTCTCCGAATCCGCCTACAACGTGGCCAACGCGCTGCGCCTGGAGCCGGACAACACCGCCGCGCTGGGCATCAAGGCCACGCTCGCGGCGCGCGGGCAGGGCCTTCCCTGATCCGACATGCGGGCTGAAAGCCCGATCTATCCTAGCCTCGGGCGTAGCCCTAGGGAGGGGCTCATCCCAACCCATTCTGGGAACATTCTCTGCCACCCATCCTATTTCTGCCGTATCGTTAACACGCGGCTACTCAACCGCCGGAGTCAGTCCCGTGCTGCGTTCTCTCATCCTCCTCCTCGCCTTCGTCCTCCCCGCGCCCGCGCAAACTTCATCGCCGCTGGTGGTCAAGCTCTCCATCCACGACACCATTCAGCCGATCACGGCCGAGTACATGAAGCGCGGCCTCGACGCCGCCGCCAACCGCCACGCCGAGGCCGTGCTGATCTCCATGGGCACGCCGGGCGGCCTGCTGGATTCCACGCGCGAGATGGTCGCCGACATCGAAGCATCGCAGGTGCCCGTCATCATCTTCATCGAACCGTCAGGCAGCCGCGCCGGCTCGGCGGGATTCTTTCTGCTGGAGGCGGCCGACGTGGCCGCGATGGCGCCGGGCACAAACGCTGGCGCGGCGCATCCCATCCTCGAAGGCACGACGATGGACGCTGTGCTCAAGCAGAAGATAGAGAACGACGCGGCGGCCTTCCTGCGCTCCTACGTCACGGTGCGCGGGCGCGATGCCAAAGATGCCGAGGACGCCGTGCGCAACTCGAAGTCGTTCAGCGAAGCCGAAGCTCTTAAATTAAACCTGATCGATGTGGTCGCGCCGGACGATAACGCCCTGCTCGATCCCTTCCCGCCCTCCACGCGCGAGCGGCTCCTGACGCGGCTTACCAGCCCCGACCTCGACGTGCTTCTGCTGCTCTGCGGCGGGCTGCTCATCTACCTGGAATTCAACGTGCCGGGGACCATCGTCCCCGGCGCGCTGGGCACGCTGATGATGCTGTTGGCCATCTTCGGCCTCAACCTGCTGCCCGTGCAGCACACCGCGATCCTGCTGCTCTTTGCCGCGCTGGCGCTGATGGTGCTGGAGGCCAAGTTCACCAGCCATGGAGTGCTCGGCGCGGCCGGCGTGCTCTGCCTGGTCTTCGGGCTGGCCACGCTGGTCAATGGGCCATCGCCGGAGATGCGCGTCCACTTCGGCGTGGCCGCTGGCGCGGGCGTCGGCTTCGGCGTCATCACCTTCGGCCTCGCGTGGATCGCCGTGAAGGCGCGTCAGGCCAAACGCCTCACCGGCCCGCAGGCAATGGTCGGCCAGACCGCCATCGCGATGACGCCGATCCTGCCCGCCGGAGAGCTTCCCATCGGCCAGGTCGAAGTTCGCGGCGAGATATGGAAGGCCACGCTGCCCGCCAACACCCCACCCGTCCCCGCCGGAACCCAGCTCACCGTCCGCGCCGTCGACGACCTCACCCTCACCGTTGCGCCCTAAGATGCATTTACAACGGCACCGCAAACATCACACTGAAGAACGCGCTTCCTCATAACGAGGAGCCATCCCAGCAAACCTCCGACGAACGAGGCAATGCCTATAGCAATGATGAACCCACTGCCGAAAACACGGACTCCCAAATTTGCAGTCGGCGCAACTGAAGCTCGGCGCGGGGTATCGTTTGAATAGAACGCATCCACATTTGGGCTGAGCGGCTCAAGCGTACCTTCCGTAAGTTGATCGGCACATGTGTTGGACGCAATCGTCATAGAGCCAGTCTCTTTGAACTTGGACAACGTACACTCGCAATACTGCTCAGTGACCTGCTGCGATATGTAGTACCCAGCCTCTTGAGTTTTCTGTCTAAGGGACGCCACACAACTGTTGCGGTAGCTGGCATCATCGTCGCTTTGAACTGGACGACCGATTGACTCGCTTGCGTTAGTGCCCGATTCGACTCCAGTCAACACAGCGTTGAATCCAAGCAATGTCAATGCGCTGAAAGCTACCCCGAGAATCGAGGGAACCAAGAGAATGAAGCCAATGGCAACGACCGGGCCGCTCATGCGAAACACAGTCTTTGACTTGAGGGTTCCGCTGTCGCAAACTTTGCATGTGAGATATGAACTTCTTGGCATGGATGAGGGCTGGCTTCCTCTAGTCCATCCACCGACTGAAGCGCGAGAATCGTCTCGCTGGGGAGGGTCTCCCCAACCACCTGGAGGTGTTATCGACATTCCGAACCTACCTCATGCCAGCTATGCTCTCAGGCTTTCTGCCAGCGTGCAAGAATAAACTTCCGCGACCGCGAACGAGTCCGCTGCATGGATGACACGAGCAGCGAAGAGTGGGGGGGTGAGTGAGGCTAAATGGTGGTAATCAGCTTCTTTCTAATTAGACTGCTTTGCAAACTTCTTCGATGATTCGGGCTGCCAATTGTTCGGGAGTCTGACATCGGTATTTCATGTACTTGTCCTTACTATGTTCCGCTTTGCTTGGAGTGATAACGTATTTATTGGATTTGACATTACTTATCCGAGGCAATTTCTTCATCGGAATGAACCATGTGCAATCGAAACCGGTCATTTCTGCATCGAGCAGAGCAGCAACAAGGAAGGCGTGGCGTTCTTCCTTGAAGGTTGATTTCCGCACATCGAACTGCGCTGTATTACCCTTGCTGTCCGTCTTGAGACGGCACTTCAACTGTATGGCGACCGAGTTACCAGTATCCTTATGCAAGAACAGCACGTCTAACCCATCATCGTCGGCAAGGGGATGGAACGGCGACAATCTGCCATCGCTGGCCTTCATCACCGCATTAGCCAGCAGGTTTTCTCCGATAGTGCCTTTTTGTGTTGGGGTAAGTGACATTAGTCTCCGTATCGACTCCGCCGGGTGCCCCACATCTCGCTTTTGAGATGTGGGATTCGAAGCACAACTCCTGCCAGAGTCTTACTCGATAATCCTCGCCACAACATCATACTCCTGCGACTCGGTAATCTCCGCGCGGTAGAAGGTGTCCGGCACCAGCGTCTCATGCGGGCCGAAGTCGTTGATCAGCACCTTGCCGTCGATCTCCGGCGCGTGCAGCGCGGTGCGGCCCTGCCACAGCAGTTCCGTCTCGTCGCTCTCGCCCTCCACGAGCACATCGACTTCCCTGCCCACCCACGCGGCCTTCGCCTTGGCGCTGATCTTCTGTTGCAGCTTCATCAGCCTGCGTCGCCGCGCCTCGATCGTCCGCTTCGGCACCTTCAGCACCGCGTCCAATTCAAACGCCGCCGCACCCTCTTCATCCGAGTAGCAGAAGACGCCCAGCCAATCAATCTTCGCCGCCGCAATAAACGCCTCAAGCTGCTTGAAGTCCTCCGCCGTCTCGCCGGGGAAGCCGACGATAAATGTACTGCGCAGCACGATCCCCGGAACAACAGCCCGTGCCTTCTCGATGAGCCGCAGAAATACCTCCGGCGTTCCGCCGCGCTTCATCCGCTTCAACACGCTCGGCGATGCGTGCTGCAACGGCACGTCGAGATACTTCGCAATCGTCTCGTGCCGCGCCATCGTCTCCAGCAGACGCGTTGTCACCTTGTTGGGATACGCGTAGAGAAACCGCAGCCACTTCAGCCCCGGCAGCGGGGCCAGCGCATCGAGCAGCGTACTCAATCCATCCTTCAGCCCCAAATCTTCGCCATAACACGTCGTGTCCTGGCCGATGAGTGTGATCTCGCGCACGCCCTGCGCGATGAGCCGCTCCGCCTCGGCCACAATCGAACCCACCGGCCGCGAGCGGAACTTGCCGCGCAATTGCGGGATGATGCAGAAGCTGCATGGGTGGTCGCATCCCTCGGCGATCTTGATGTAGGCCGACGCACGCGGCGTGGTGAGGATGCGCGGCGTCTCGTCGCTGTAGAGATACTCCGGCAGTGCGGCGGTCGCGCCCTGCCACTGCGCGCGCGAGAAGCGCCCCGATCTTTCACGAGCATCGCCTTCGGCGCGCGAGTGTGAGTTCGCTTTGGAAGAAGACAAATGCGGGGATTCCTTCGACAGGCTCAGGACAGGCTCTTCGACTGCGTCGCTCGCATTGCGAGCGACTCCGCTCAGGATGACAGTGGTCTCTTGAGTCTTCATCTGCGCGCCAACCTCAGACGGGTGCGAGTGCTGGTGTACGGCTGAAGCAGCGCGGCTGACGAGGATGTTGAATGGCGAGGGCGACTCCGACGGCGCGGCGGGAGCGGTCAGGCCTGCGGCTTCGAGGATTGATTCCAGCTCGCCGGTGCCGACTACCGCATCCACTTCGGGAATGTTGCGGCGAATCTCATCGCGGTAGCGCTCGACGAGGCACCCGGCGACGATGAGCCGCCGCGCCTTGCCGCCATTGCCAACCTTGTGCCGCGCCATCTCCAGGATCGCGTTCACCGACTCCTGCTTGGCCGAATCGATGAAGCTGCATGTGTTCACCACCAGAATCTCGGCGTCCTCGGCTCGCGCGGTCAGCCGGCCGCCGGCGCGGTCCAGCAGGCCCATCATCACCTCGGAGTCCACCAGGTTCTTCGGGCAGCCGAGCGAGACGAAGCCGATGGTTGGGCGCGCGGAACCATGCGTCCGCGGCGGCGCGGAACGCGGTTGAGAGGAGGCTATCAAGGATTCAATTTGTGGATCGGAGACAGAGGAGGCCACACTCTCAATCTTAGCAGCGGCCCACAAACTGCCTCCGGGGCTAAAGCCCAGTTGAGTTTGTGGCTCAACCGGCGGGGCTGAAGTCCCGCCACTTCAAAACAGGAACTGATT
>JBEKCX010000724.1:0-3175 GCA_050014655.1 Occallatibacter sp.
CAATATCCGAAAACAAGAGAAGCAAGATACGGATATAACCGTAAAATTATATACGAGCATTAGAGAGTTGCGTAACAGGGCTGGACTCTCGCAAGGTGAATTGGCTGGGAAAATTGGCGTAGCACAGATGACGGTTTCAAACTGGGAGACAGGAAAGGCAATACCGAAGGCAGAGCAAATCGACAAGCTTCGGCAGATACTTGGAATCAACGGCGCAGAAGACGACGCTCCGGACGCGTCTCCCATTGCGGCTTGGGTTGCTAAGTCCAGAATATCAAAAAGTCTATCGGTGCCTGAACTTGCTATGCAATCCGGACTTACTGCGGCAGCAATCTATAGAATAGAAAGCGGAGTAACTCGTAATCTTCATTCCAAAACTCAACACAAGCTGGAAAATGCTCTTGGCCCGATGCCAGAATTCATGGCTGAAGAAGCTGCCGAAGATGCAACTATTGTTGGACTTGGATCGCTGATAGATTTCGATCCACACGACGATGACGAGCGTCCATCAGATCCAGGCATTTATGTGCTCTATGATGTCAGCGAGCGCCCAATATATGTTGGTGAGGGCGGGAATATCAAGAAGCGCATACGAGACCATGAGGAAAAGTTCTGGTTCAAAAGACCTATTGTGGATAATGCTTCCTGGATAAAGGTGGAAGAAAGTACACTGCGTAAACAAATAGAAGAGATCCTGATCAAATTTCTCAAATCGAACGCTGTAATCAACAAACAGCATGTTGAGAGATAGTTCTCCTGTCTGACTATTGGCTTTCAAATCGGCAGTACATAACTTCATCGCCATCAATTAACCACTCATTGGCAATGCCGTAGTAGACGGGTCCAAAGCCGCCCAAGGGAGCGCATCGTGGCACGATTCACCGGACTTCTCGGACTCATCACGTTTCTCGGCCTCGCCTACGCGCTCTCCACCAACCGCCGCGCCATTAAGTGGCGCACCGTCGCCTGGGGGCTTGGCCTGCAGATCGTCTTTGCCTTCCTGGTCATCAAGTGGACCTACGGACAGCGCATGCTACAGGTGGCCAGTGACGCTGTTACGTCGATGCTGGGCCACGCAGCCGACGGCTCCATCATGGTCTTCGGGCCGCTAGGCGATCCCCACAGCGTGCTCCACGTCTTCGCTTTCGCTGTGCTGCCGACAATCATCTTTGTCAGCGCCTTCTTCGCCGTCCTCTACCACATCGGAGTGATGCAGCGTGTCATCCAGGTGGTGGCGTGGATCATGCAGCGCACCATGGGCACCAGCGGCGCGGAGAGCACCAACGTCGCCGCCAGCATCTTCATGGGCCAGACCGAGGCCCCGCTCACCATCCGTCCATTCCTCTCCGGCGCCACCAACTCCGAGCTGATGACCATCATGACCGCTGGCATGGCCCACGTCTCCGGCGGCATCATGGCCGCGTACATTTCGTTTGGCATTAATGCGAAAGACCTGCTCTCCGCCGTCATTATGACCGCGCCGGGAACCATCCTCGTCGCCAAGATGCTGGTGCCGGAGACCGAGGTCCCCGCCACTCAGGGCACCGTCCACATGCCGCCCTCCGAGGAGCACGCCAACGAGAACTTCGTCGGCGCGATCGCGCGCGGCACCATCGACGGCGGCGCGCTGGCCTTCAACGTCGCCATCATGCTCATCAGCTTCCTCGCGCTGGTCGGCCTGCTGAACGCCACCATGCTCGGCATCCACAACATGATCGGCGTTCACCACATCGGCGCCCACGCAATCGGCTTTCCCACCAGCCTCAACGCCATCCTCGGCTTCTTCGGCGCGCCAGTTGCGTGGCTCATCGGCATTCCGTGGCACGAGGCGCCCATCATCGGCAACCTGCTGGGCACGCGCGCCGTGCTCAACGAGTTCGTGGCCTACACGCAGCTTGGGTTGTTGAAGACCGGCCCCGGCGCGCTCTCGCCGCGCACCTTCTCCATCGCAACCTTCGCGCTCTGCGGTTTCGCCAACCTCGGCTCCATCGGGATGCAGATCGGCGGCATCGGAGCGCTGGTTCCCAATCGCCGCAACGATCTTGCCCGCCTCGGATTCCGCGCCATGCTTGCCGGAACCATGGCCAACCTCATGTCCGCCGCCATCGTCTCCATGCTGATCCAGTAGAAAATTGCTGTGCAATACACGAACAATCACTCGAAGAATATGCAGTAACTAAAAGAAATAGAAGGTAATATGAAGAAGCTTATCTTGGCTGCTCTTGTACTTGTTGCGTTCCACGCACCGACCGCCCCGGCCCAATCCAGCGACATCCCCCACCTGGAAAAGCGGGACGGCCGCTTCGCCCTCATCGTCGACGGCAAACCATTCCTCGTCCTCGGCGGCCAGATCGGCAACTCCAGCGCATGGCCCGCGACCCTGCCCGGTGTGTGGAGCGCAGCCGAAGCCATGCACGCCAACACCGTCGAGGCACCCGTCTACTGGGAGCAGATTGAGCCCGCGAAAGGCACCTTCGACTTCTCCAACATGGACCTGCTGGTCACGCAGGCGCGCCAGCACCACCTCCACCTCGTCCTGCTCTGGTTCGGCACATGGAAGAACGGCCAGAACCACTACGTTCCGGAGTGGATCAAGTCCGACCCCAAAACCTACCCGCGCGAGGAGAACGCCTACGGCAAGCTGCTGGACGTGATGAGCCCCAACTCGCCCGCCAACCTCGACGCCGATAAGACTGCCTTCGCCGCGCTCCTCGGTCACATCAAGTCCATCGACGCCGCCCAGCACACCGTCATCATGATTCAGGTGGAGAACGAGTCCGGCTCGGTCGGCTCCATCCGCGACTTCAGCCCCGCCGCGCAGAAGCAATTTGACGCGACCGTTCCCGCAGACTTCGCGCGCGCCATGCACCTGCCCACCGGCGGCACCTGGAGCAAGACATTCGGCCCCGACGCCGACGAATCCTTCGCCGCCTACTCCACCGCGCACTACATCGGCGAGGTTGCCGCAGCGGGCAAGGCCGAGTACCCCCTGCCGATGTACTGTAACGTCTGGTTCGCCTACCCCGTCCACGCGCTGGAGAACCGCGACCGTCCCAGCGCAGGGCAGGAGTATCCCTCGGGCGGCCCGCAGCAGGCCAACATCCCCATCTGGAAGGCCGCCGCGCCCGCCATCGACATCCTTGCCCCGGACTTCTACTCCGACGATTTCTCCCTC
>JBEKCX010000725.1:0-2624 GCA_050014655.1 Occallatibacter sp.
ACTGCGCGGGCGCCTGAGCGCCCGGGTCTGCGGACGCGGGAGCCATGTTACCCGCTGCCGGGTCCGATGCCTGGTCCTGCGCGGCCGCTACCTGGTCTGGATTCGCGTGGCATCCTACGGTGCAGAGCATTGTCGCCAGGACAAGCAGCGGCAATCGTCCAAATCTCGGAAAGAGGTTCATTTCACACTCCAATTGGATCGAATGCTATTGGAAAGGTAAGGAACCATGCTGCCCTCTATTGACCATCACTGAATCGCCCTCACCGCCGCATGCCAGGCGGCACTGATTTGCCCCGGTCATTGGCCGGCGCAAAGTCACGGGCTTGCGCTCTATGCGCGGCTTCACCAACTCCAGGCACATGGCCGAATCCTGCCCGCGAGCCGGCCCCGGCTGCGCTCCCTGCCTGCTGCAAAGCCGCGTATCGCCTTGACGAGCCGATCGCTCCAGTTCATCAACCAACTCGGCCCTGAGGTCTCTTTGATTCTGACCATGCAGAAGGCCAAATCCAGCCGGCTGCCGCGGGGCGCTTGCCCGGCGATTACTCCCTGTGCGCATGCACTACGAATCGCTTCGGAGCTGCGCCAATATAGTGGAACGGATAGCAGGTTACGAGCGTAATGGCGGATTCGGCCGAGGGAGCCAAAACTCCAATGTCGTCTGGGGTGACGATCCGTACCCAGTCGACCTCGTAGCGTGAAAGACCTGTTGCCGTCTGAATCTGAATCTCGTCGCTGGCGCGAATATCCTTCAGATCCCGGAAGTATGTATCGCGATGTCCGGCGATTCCGATGTTTCCCGGCTCTCCTGGAATGGCAGTACCGCTGATATGTCCAACACCGAGCCGCAGTGTCGGCGATTTGGTTCCTTCCAGAATCGCCACCGTCATCCCCAGCCTTGGGATCTCGATTCGGCCCAAAAGATCGCCCTCTTTAGCCACCGCCCTGGGCAGGCTCGCCTGGCGCTGTTCTTGCGCATCTATCTGCTTCTTCAGAGCGTTGCCTGCGGCTTTTTGGTAGAGTTTTGCGTGCAGCAGGGTCAGTGCAACATAGGAGACCGCAAGCGCGCCTGCAATGAAAAGGAACCACCGCGTCCAGCGAAGGAAAAGGCGGCCTCGCATTGCGCCCCCCGACTGCTCAGTTGCGGGTATCATGGCCGATTGCCTTTGCTGCCGCTGCCGGCAATGTTAGAGGCACGGAGTATCCGGCCCGGGTGCGCACCGACAAGCGTCCACGGCCGGGCGCGCTTGCCTTCACTTCGATTGCCCTATATCTCCCGTCCTGCGATGCAATCGTGGGAACATAAGTCAACGTGTACTGATTGCGGATATCGCGAGCGATTCCCTCGCAAATTGAGGCGATCTCTCTGGATGATTCCGGAAAGAAGGCCTCACCGCCTGTCTCCTTCGCAAACCGCCTCAGCACGGCGGGGTTCTGATCGCCGTCCTGTTCATCGAAGATGCCGATCGCGTAGATGATTGCCGTAGACTGCTTGGCCATGTCGACAACCTGCGCCAATGTGTGCTTGCTGGCATTGTCGCCGCCGTCGCTGATCAGGATCAGCACTTTCTTGTCGCGGTTTCCCTGCTTAAGACGATCGAGGGCGGCGGCAATCCCGTCGTACAGAGCGGTCTGACCGATCGCCCTTATGCCGGAGAGGGCCAGTTGCAGTTCTTCCCTCCGATCCGTAAACGGCGTGTCCGCGGGAAGGCCAAAAGACACGCGGTCGTTGAAATTGACCACAAACATCTGGTCCTGCGGATTGCTGGAGCCGGCAAATGCCAACGCCGCGGCAATCACGTCGTCGCGCTTCGGCCCCATGCTTCCGCTGTTATCCACAAGAATACCGGCTGTTACCGGGATATCTTCGTGGCTGAAGTGCTCGATCTGTTGAAGAACTCCGTCTTCATAAACCTGGAAGTCATCTTTGCCCAGCCCGGAAACAAGTGCATTGTGACGGTCCACGACGGTTGCGCTAAGGATAACCATGTCGGCATTCAGCTTGAGGGTATACTCGCCGCCCGAGCCGCTCTGTGGTGGCGGGGAACCCTGTGCCCCTGAAGCAAGTGGCGTAAGTATCAGGCCAATAAGAGCAATCAGACACCGGTGGGTCGCAGAGTGATTCTTTGAGAGGCGCGTTCGAGCGTCGAAGAAATCTGAGCCTTGTCTGCTCGCTTCTCTCTGCACTCGCTCAGCGGATGCGGTCATCTTAGTTATCCGTCCAGTCTCCCTTGCAATGTGAAACAGCTGCCCTGGCAGTCCGCCCATGCGCCTGAACGGGTAAAGGAGACGGCACTTGCGAACCGCCTCCTTCGATCGATCCCGGCTAATCTGGGGGTGCCGGACTTTGATCTACGCGCTCAGCTTCGAGAAGCCAAGAAGAACAAAGCCGCCGCCAAGAGAGAGCATCCCGAGCAGTCCAATCAAGGGCTGATAACTGGCTGTTTGAGGCAGAGAGGCCGCAAGCACGGGCTCCGGCGCGATAGCTGGAGCTGGGGCGGCAACTGCAACCTCGGCGGGAGGCGCTTCAACAACCACGGCCGTATCAACCGTCTCTCCGTTCGGGTTAACTGCCTCAAGCGGCACTGTCTTCAAGATTTCGACGGGCGCATCCGCGAGCGCGACGG
>JBEKCX010000726.1:0-3040 GCA_050014655.1 Occallatibacter sp.
CGCATCGACACCTACCGGTCGGGAGGGAAAGGGGGTCAACATGTGAATACCACCGATTCCGCGGTGCGCATTACGCACATTCCGACCGGGCTGGTGACGGGCTGCCAGAACGAGCGCTCGCAACACAAGAACAAGGACCGCGCGATGAAGATGATGCGGTCGAAGCTCTACGAGTACGAGCTGGACAAGAAGAAGGCGGCGACGCGCAAGATCGAAGACTCCAAGTTGGAGATTGGATTCGGCTCGCAGATCCGCAGCTATGTGCTGCAGCCTTATCGCATGGCCAAGGACCTACGCACGCGCGTTGAGGTGGGCGATGTGGACCGCGTGCTGGATGGCGACCTGGAGCCGTTCATCCGCGGCTATCTGCGCATGAGGCGCGAGGGGAACTTCCCCGCGACGGTTGAAGAAGATGATGTGGTTTAGCTGCGAAGGCACGACGAGATGCAGTGGAGGGGCATGAGGTTTCGGCGAACAAATTCGGTTTTGCTGCGGATGCAGCTTACGCTGCTGCTGGCGATCTTCGCGCTTGCCGCGGGAGTGAGTGCGCGCGCGCAGATCAAGACTGTGGGGGATGGGAGTCGGTGGTCGGCTAAGGCTCCTCATTTAGAAGTCGCTCTTGTTGCACCGTCGTGGTTTAGAACAAGTGCTGGATATGGACAAGTATGGTCGGGAATTTATTTTGAGCTTGAACCGGGTTGGCATGTTTATTGGGTAAATCCGGGAGATTCCGGCGAGCCACCAAGTGTGAAATGGACATTGCCTGCAGGCATAACGGCTGAGCAGATGTTGTTTCCGATTCCGAAGCGGCTGCCGCTCGGTCCGCTGATGGATTACGGATACGAAGGGAAGGTTGCGTTCCCGATTCGCCTTACACTAGCTAAAAAACTTGCATCGAAGAAGATTCATCTGACTGCAAGCGTGAATTGGCTCGTTTGTCGCGAGGTGTGCATCCCCGGAAATGCGTTACTAGGGTTTGATTACATAGTTGAGCCAGAGCTGTTTGACGCGCCTAAAGGAGGAGTCGGTAGTTGGCTGGGATCTCCACTACAAGATGCCCTTATGTACGAGGTGCAGAATCAACCCAAGAATCTTCCAGCTAGGTCGACTGCGTTGGTAAACGTGAGTCAGGGCAAGTTCTCCCTGATACTACATGGAGTAAGAAGTGACGCGAATGCTGAGTTCTATCCTTTCGACACGGGTGTGATTGCGAATGCAGCGGTGCAGAAGATTACGCCGCTGGCGGACGGCGTGCGCATCGATCTGCTGCGGGATGACACGCTCGCGCAGACGCCCGCGCAGTTGCATGGGCTGGTGAAGCTGAGCGAAACGCTGGCGTACGACGTCAACGCGCCGGTAGCACCGGGCGAAGTTGCGGCGGCAGGCAGCGGTTCCGCGACAAGCACGACTGCGATTGGCGCGATTGGCCTGGCCTTTCTCGGCGGCATCCTGCTGAACCTGATGCCGTGCGTCTTCCCCGTTCTGTTTCTGAAGGGGCTTGCGCTGGTGCAGAGTTCGAGTCAGAGCCGCACTCATTTGCTGCGGCACGGGTTGGTCTATGCGCTGGGAATTCTGCTCTCGTTCTGGGGGATTGTGGCCGTGCTGCTGGTGCTGCGCGTGACGGGCAGCCACGCTGGCTGGGGCTTCCAGTTGCAGTCGCCGGTCTTCATTGCGCTGCTTGCGTCGCTGATGTTTCTGCTCGCGCTCTCGCTGGCGGGGCAGTTCGAGATTGGACTCTCGCTGACTTCGGTGGGCAGCTCACTGGTCGACAAGCCGGGGGAAGGGAAGCAGGGCTACGCGGGCAGCTTCTTCACCGGCGTGCTGGCGACGGTGGTGGCGACTCCATGCACCGCACCGCTGATGGGCGCGGCGATTGGCTTCGCGCTGACCCAGTCGGTGGGGGTGGTCTTCGCCGTCTTCACGGCGCTCGCGTTGGGACTGGCTGCGCCGTATCTGCTGTTGAGCTGGCAGCCGGCGTGGGTGCGCGTGTTGCCGCGGCCGGGCGCGTGGATGGAGGTGCTGAAGCAGATCACCGCGGTGCCGCTGTTCGCAACCGCGATCTGGCTGGCGTGGGTCTACGGCCAGTTGCACGCGAGTGGCGGCGTAGACCAGATGGCACTGCTGCTCGCCTGTTTCCTGGTGCTGGCGATTGCGGGGTGGGCGCTGGGCCGATGGCCGGCGAGGTGGGCCAGCCGAATCGCGGCGTTTGCGCTGATCGCGCTGGGGCTGGCGATTCCGCTCTCGCAGACGCGAGGCGCGGGGCGGACTGGTGCAACGGCGCAGTCGGGGACGGGGCAGACGAATGCGGCGGCGGCGAATGGCGGGGAGTTGGTGTGGCAGCCGTACTCCCAGCAGGCGCTGGATGCGGCGCGCGCGGCGGGCCATCCGGTGTTTCTCGACTTCACCGCCGCGTGGTGTTTAAGTTGCCAGTTCAACGAGCGCGCTGTGCTGCGGTCGGCGGATGTAGAGAACGCGCTGCGCGCGCACAACTTTGTGCTGCTGAAGGCGGACTGGACCAACGGCGATCCGGTGATTACGCAGAAGCTCGCCTCGCTGGGACGCGCGGGAGTACCGACCTACGTTCTCTATCCCGCAACCTCGGGCAGCGCGCCGGATGTTCTGCCGGAGTTGCTGACCAAGGGCCTGGTGCTGGCGGCCATCGAGCGCGACGCGAAGTAAAGAGTTGGATATAAGCCTAGTTTGCATCACTCCTCCCACTCATCCAACCCCACCAGCAAAGCTGGCGGGGACCCCGGTTCGCGATAAGACCGCGATGAATGGGGCGCCCTGTAAATACGGGGATTCTTCGCTACGCTCAGAATGACAAATATCGCGGCGGATGCGGAAATAGCACAGCTTGCGCTTGCCCTTACTTCGGCTTGCGCTTGCTGTGGCGGATGCGAGCGACCTCGTCCATGCGCTGGGCGAGGAGTTTCTCGCGGCCCTCCTGGGTGGGGTGGTAGTAGCGGCGGCCGGCGAGCGACGGCGGCAGGCACTCCATGTCTGCCACGCGGCCCTCCACATTGTGCGCGTACTGGTA
>JBEKCX010000727.1:0-3028 GCA_050014655.1 Occallatibacter sp.
ATCTCGTTCCAGATGCGCCAAAGCCTCTGGCCGTTTCTGACGAGGATGTAGGTGCCCCCATTGGCCAGCTTTAGCATTATTTGCGTCCAGATGTCCTCGTTGGCGTAGAATTTGTCGCCACGACGCAGCCGAAGAGCGATGATCCCTTTTGTCTCCGGCAATATCTGCTGGAGATGCTTTGGTTCGCAGAGCCACTTGTCAAAATCATAGAGGTTTTTGAAGTCAATCCCGCCCTCGTCCGTATAGAGGGTGGTCTCTTCGTCCATGAACAATATCGTCTGCCGGATCGAGATAGGCTCGTCGACCGGGGCTGCTTCCCCCTCCTGGATGCAGACGATCTCCTCGTCGCGTCCGAGGTAGAGGTTTATGCTGGAGATTGCGTAGTTGAGCTTGTTGAGCTGAGTTTCCCACTTCGTAGAGGCGAGCTCCAGCGCCTTCTGCTGCTCCATCAGCAGACCGTGCAGCTCAGTCTTGATGACCTCGACCCTTTTCTTGGCAAGCAGGGCTGCCTTTTTGGCTTCGATGATGGAACTTCGGTGTTTTGTGGTTACAAGCGCCGCTTCCGGGTTGGTCCCCTGTTCGACCGATAACGGCAGCTGCAAGACGTCGGGCGTAACGTTCTTCTCCGCGTTGGCTTCGGTTAAAAAGGTCTCGATCTGCTTGAGGCGTTCGGATCGTCCCTCTGGCGCCGGGATGAAGTGGCCGGCAAACTCCTCCTCGTCGTAGTAGAAGCCTTCGTCGCCAAACTGTCCATGTATCTGCCCTTCCTCGGTCCACAGCAGAATGAAGTCCCCTGCCCTGAGCTTATCAATCGGCTTTGTGGCCTGATAGTAAGCTCCGGTGGGTGGAGGCAACGGCTGATGTTCTTTTTTTGGCACGACTGTTTCTGTTTTGCTGGATTTATACACAGCGTCATAAGTCTTTGCGCATGTAAATGCGCAAATCTGCCGCTATCCGAGCGGGTTCCAGGCGTGACACAAGCGACTGTGGCGCCTTAAACGGACTCGAACTTGGGGAAAAATCTATAGCGGTGTCATGCGGCACCATGCGCCCGCCAGGTGCGGGGGAAAATGGGGGGAAAGAATTCGGCTCCTTTTCCTCGGTCCATAGCGTTATTTGGATTTGTTCTACTGGGCCCGACATAGGGAATGGCCGTCGAAGCTGGAGTGGAGGGTGTTTGGAAAAGCCTGTCGATTTGATTCAACTTCCGGAACACATTCCCCAAGTCCTTGCCTCATGCCGTTGACGGGGACTACAGGACCAAGAGAAAATGTGAAATCGCAACAATCCCTCGCCTGGCATCCCCAGCAGCGGCTGGCAGGACTTGAACCTGCAACCTTCTGACCCGCAGTTGTGAAATATCTGTTTCTGGATGTTCCTACACGCATCAGATTGTACACTTATCCGACCGCCGTCGAACAAGCACGAACACAGACGAAACGGACGGTCACGATGCTGCTATCTATACTCCTCGCACGGGCAAACCCCTGCTGGCGACAACCAGCAGGGGTTTTGCCTGTATTCAATGCTCAAGCCGCGAGCATGGGGCGGAGGGCAGTCAATCTCTGAATTTCGGCATCAAGCGTTTCGCGGAAGCGTTTGATTGCGGCCATCGGCACCCAGTTCTTCGTCTTGGCATCAATCAGTTTCTTGCGGATGGCGTCAGCACCTTCGATGGAGTGGAGGTGGTCGATGGCTTGCTCAATCCGCCGCGCGAGCGCTTCATCCGTCGCCAGCACGCTAATCGCCTGGTCAACACCCTTGGCGAAGCTGGGGACATTCGGGTCGTTGTGATCCACGGCCTTGTAGCATTCTGCACCCGTGCGTTCGATCAAACCGAGAACCAAGGCGACGAACAGCAGGCGCGCTGGACGCGAGGGGTCATGAGCGGATTCCGGCGAATATCCGAGGAGGATGCTCGCGTCTTCCACGGCCACCACCATTGGGCCGCGTTTTTCTGGAGGCAGATTCCGGAACTGCCGGAATCCTTCGAGCAATTCGTGGTTCTCGCCCACGGGCGCGAATCTTTCCTCGGTTACGCAGAGGCATTCTTCCGGACGGGGGTGGTCAACCGTGCGGACAATCATATCCTTGCTCATGGCCTTGACGTCCTTGGACACCGGGGAAGTATCTCCCCCCTCCACAAGCAGGAACCGGTGCCGGATGCGCTGGCGTCCAGCGTAAGGATTCGCAATAGCGAACTCGCTTGACTGGAGATCAATCTGTTTCAACAGCAACTGTTTGGCTCCGTTTAATCCGCCAAAAAACTGGTTGAAGGTCTTGGGGAGCGGGACGGATCCCGCCACTTTTTGCGCCTGGTCCCGGATTGCATCAGCAAGTGACTGGTCAGCGGGGCGCGACGCAATAGCATGGCGGATGGATGACTCATCGGATTCGATCTGGTTCTCGACCGCTTGCGTAATGTCATCGGGCAGCGGGAACTGCTTGTTGCAGCCGGTGATATTCTGCTGCTTTTTCGCCGAGTCAATTCTGCCAGCCGCGTCCACAGCGGCAGCGGTCGTCTCTGTTTGAGCATTGGCACATTCACCTGCCGATCCGGCCAGGAAGGTGGCGAGCCGTTCATAACCCTGGATGGCGGCCGAAAAAACATTCTGATCGAACCTTGCAGCGGCTCTTTTCTCCAATGCGGAAATCCATTGAGAAGCCGCCGCCCGCGCATATGCCGGCACGAGGCGGCCCGGCCACCACCGGCGTGCATGATCATCAAAGCGCGTCACAGCATCGCGGACCTCGTGGTCGGCGACCTCCATCAACTTGGACGCGCTGGCGCAGCGGGTTTGAAACTCCAGACGATCCGCCCGAACGGTTTCAAGCGAATTGGCATAATACTGCTTGATGGCGTCAAGACCCTCCCCTGACGATAAGATTTCATTTGCCCTCTGTCTGGCCGCAGCCTCCCGCTGGCTTATCTGGACGGTGGCGAGGTTTTGAGTTTCCTCGACGGATGCCCTGGCCGCGAACTTTTCCTCCGCCTGAGCGAAGAACATGGCCGTCTGCTTCAATAAGG